>CAZNVA010000037.1:0-11022 GCA_964576335.1 uncultured Thermotogae bacterium
AAGCTGCACAAGACGAGTCTGCGGACGACCGCCCGCGAGTTAGGAGTCGATCACGTTATATCTCCCAAGATATCGGCAGCTACTGAGATAACCAGCCTGCTGCACGGCTACGACGTCCTTGATTTCTCACTGCTGGTCCAAGGAGGTGCACGCCTTCTCGAAATTTCCCCGGGAGAATACGCAGGAAACAAGTTAAAGGAAATAGATCTGCCCGAAGGTACATTAATTTCTTCAATTCTCCGGGACGGCGTGGCTCACATACCACGGGGCGAGACGACGCTCCAGGAAAACGACATATTGATTATCATAACCGAGTCCGAGGCCAAGGAGGAGGAAACGAAGGAGCTATTCGGCCAGCTTAGAACGTCACAGAGACCGGACCGAATCAATGAAAATTAGCGATCATATCAGGCCGGCGGACTGGCACTCCGTTCTTTACGAACTTCTCGGCGCTCTCGGACTTTTCGGGGTCCTGTTTCTTGTACCTTTTGCCGTATCACTGATTTTTTCGGAGACGGTCTATAGCTGGATATTTGGGGTTATGGCTATCGGGGCAATAGTTGTCGGCTTTGGGACGAGAAAGCTGGGGTTCCTCGAGTGGGAAGAAATGAAGTTGACGGACGCCCTGATAGTCACGGCGCTGTCCTATCTCTTATTTAGTCTACTTGGAGCAGTGCCCTTTCTCCCGATCAAGTCCTTCCTGGACGGTTTCTTCGAGGCGATGTCCGGCTTTACCACCACCGGGTTGACGATGATCAACGAGACCACTTTACCGGCCTCGCTTCACTTTTTCCGTGCTTATTCCCAGTGGCTCGGGGGTATGGGTATTATAGTACTCACGCTGGCAATTCTGTTGCGACCGGGCAAAACGGCCTTCAAACTCTACTCTTCCGAGTTCGGGGAAAAGAACATCCTCGGTAGCGTGGTCTCAACGACCAAAGCAGTTATCAAGGTCTACCTGGCCCTGACGGTCGTCGGCTTCGGCGCCTTTGCTCTTGCAGGCATGGGCCTTTACGACGCTCTGATCCATATAATGACTACGATACCCACCGGTGGTTTTTCGCTTTATTCGGGAAGCATCGGCTACTACGACAGCAACGCAATATCACTTACCGTGAGCCTGTTCATGGTGCTCGGCGCCATCAGCTTCCCGCTTTACTACCTGGCGGCCAAGGGCGAGCTAAAGGAGTTCTTCCAGGACCACCAGGTCCGGACTCTTCTGATTCTTATACTCGTCGGCTCCGTAATATTCACCATCAGCTTCGGGCTGGCGCCGGACGATATAGTACCCGGAATCTTTCAGACGACGACCGCCATAACTACTACCGGTTACAACACCGTACCCACTGGCGGATTACCCGATGGTGACAAATTCGTCACGATCTTCTTCATGATCATCGGAGGTGGAACGGGATCCACCGCAGGTGGTATAAAGATCTTTCGCCTGCTAATCCTTCTCGGTTTTATCAGGGTGGCCTTCTTCAGGACCCTGTTACCGAAAGAAGCCAAGCTACCACTCAAGTTTGGCAACCTGACGGTCAACGAGGTGGAGGCCGAATCGATTATTTCCTTTGTCCTTATTTACCTGATAATCCTGGGCGTTTCCACGCTTGGGGTACTATGGTTAGAGGGAACCAGCCTGGTCAACGCCCTTTTCGAGGTCTCATCCGCGGAGGGTACGGTCGGCATGTCCGTCGGGATGACCTCTTCCGCTATGCACCCGGTGTCGAAGTTAATATTGATCCTGAACATGTGGCTGGGCAGGCTGGAAATCATGCCCGTGCTGGTAGCACTCTATCCGAAAAGCTGGAAGTAAAGAACTCTTCTAAAAAACGGTGCCGGAAAAGAGGGGCAGTAAAATAGCAGCCACCAGCGTTCCGATAATCGCCCCACCTACGACGTCCGAAGGATAGTGCTCCCTGACGAATATCCGGGAGATGCTGATAATCAGCGACGCGAGGTAAGCGCCAAACCAGGCCCACCAGAACTGGCTGTAAGCCATCGTCAGCACGTAGGCAATTCCGAAAGCCACCGTGGCGTGACCGGAAGGAAAGGAAAAATCGTCGACCATCCTGTACTTGAGCGGCCGGCTCTGCAGGGAAATAGGCCGTGGCCTCTCCATGATGGTCTTCAACAGGCGAAACACGGCTATATTGACGATGCTGACCGAGAGGCCAATCAATACGTAATTATGACCTTTATCCCCGCCAAAGAGGATCAGTGCCAGCCCGGCAAGCCCCCAGAGGTAACCGTCGCCGAAATACGTCGCGGCTATTAAATAACGAGAAAACTTTTTCGTGATCCAGCTTTCACTGACGCGCTCGAGCCCGAGCTCGTCCTTTTTGACGAGCCAGAGAGCGAACTCGTCGACCCGGTTGACGAGCCGGGTCCAGAAAGCGAAAATTCCTTCTGCGTTCATCTCTTTACTCCTTGCGCCGCAGTGCGGGAAACAATATGACTTCTCTGATCGATTCCGCCCCGGTAATGGCCATCAATAGTCGGTCGAGCCCGATTCCTATCCCGGCAGTTGGCGGCATGCCGTATTCGAGGGCCTGAAGGAAATCCCGGTCCTTTCCCTCGTCGCTCCCGTCGCCGAACCTTTCCCGCTGCTCCAGCGGGTCGTTCAACTCCGTGAAGGCGTTTCCGGTCTCAATTCCGGCAAGGAAGACTTCGAACCGCTCCGTCAGGCTCCTGTCCCCGTCCCGCTTCGTCTTTGCCAGCGGCGATATATCCGTGGGGAAATCGGTAATAAAGGTCGGCTGGAACAACTCGTCCTCGACGAACTCCTCGAAAAGGACCTCGACCAGTTCGCCCCAGCTCGGCTCTTCGACGTCCTCCGGCAGGTCGACTCCCCGGTCCCGCGCGAAGTCCTTAAGCTCTTCCACCGAAGTCCCTTTCAGGTCAGCCAGGCCCGTCTCTTCCTCGACAGCCGAGACCATGGAGATCCTCTCCCACGGCGGCGTCAGGTCGAGCGTACCCTCATCCAGCTCGGGTTTTACGGTCCCAATTGCTTCCTCGGCCGCCCCGGATATCAACTCTTCGGTGAGCTCCATCGCGTCCTCATAGTCGGCGTACGCTTCGTATATTTCTATCGTGGTAAACTCGGGGTTGTGCTCCGTGGAGACGCCCTCGTTTCTGAAGTTCTTACCCAGCTCGTAAACCTTTTCCATTCCGCCGATAACCAGACGCTTCAGGTAGAGCTCGGGCGCGATCCTCAGGTAAAGGTCCTGATCCAGAGCGTTGTGGTGGGTAACGAACGGTTCCGCAGTTGCCCCACCGGCGGCCGGCTGCATCAGCGGCGTCTCGACCTCCAGGAAGTCCCTATCGTCCAGCCTCCTGCGGAAAGAGCTTATCAGCTGGCTCCGCGCGATGAAAGTCTGACGCACCTCTTCGTTTGCAATCAGATCGAGGTACCGCTGCCGATACCGCTTCTCGATGTCCTTCAGGCCGTGCCACTTTTCCGGCAGTGGCCGCAGCGATTTACTGAGGACCTGGAACCCGTGAACCTTGATCGACAGTTCTCCGCGGTTGGTAACGAAGACGACGCCTTCCAGACCGATGAAATCGCCGCGATCCATTTCCTTCAGGGTCTCGTAGTCTTCTTCACCGAGGAGGTCGACGTTGGTATAGCCCTGGAGTTCCCCGCTGCCGTCCTTGACGTCAAAAAAGCTGGCCTTGCCCATGTCGCGAAAACCGACTACCCGTCCGGCAACCCTGACCGGGTCCTCGGTCTCGTCTCCGGACTCGAGTTCTCCCTGGTACCTTTCCTTGATCTCCGCCAGTTCGTGGGTTCTTTCGTAGGAATGAGGATACGGGTTAACGCCCTTATCGCGCAGGCTCTGTAGCTTTTCTATCCTGTCCTCTCTCAGAACGTTCGAATCTTCCGAGTTGCTGTTGTTTTCCGTGGACAATTTCTCACTCTCCGATACCAAGAATCTTGTAGCGCCTCTCGCCGCTCGGCGTATCGGCAACTATTTCCTCGCCCTGCTGGTGACCCATCAGGGCTTCTCCAATCGGGCTATCTATGGAAATCTTGTTTTCTTCCAGGTTAACTTCCGCCGGGCTAACCAGCGTGTAAGTCTCCGATCCATTGCCTTCCCTGGGTTGAAGGATTACCTTCGTTCCTATAGAAACCATGTCGGTATGAATTTCCGACTGGTCAATTATCTCCGCCTTGTCCAGTAAGTCCTCGAGCCGTTTTACTTCGGCCTGGAGGCGATCCTGTTTCTCCCGGAGGTACATGAACTCCTTGTTTTCGCGGAGATCGCCCTCGTGGGCCTTTGCCTCCTTTAGTTTATCGGGAAGCTCCTCGTATAGCTCGTGCCTCAGCTTCTTCAGCTTTTCTACTTTGGCCTCGTGGCCCTCTTCCGTTAAAAAGAAAGTCTCTTTATTGTTTTGGTTTTCCATTGATTACCACCCTTTTCAATCCGCCGGGAACTCTTCTAAGAAATTTTCCCCCAGCGCGGTATTATTGAGCTCGGTCGCCTTTTGCCTCGGCTTGACGATAAATTCCAGGCTATCAAATAAATCCTTGTTCTTTCTGAAGCCTTCCCGAAGGATTCTCTTTATTCGGTTCCTCTCGACCGCGGTGCCAAGGTACTTGGGCGTGACTATACCAATTCTGGGCTTCCCTTCATCCCGATTCAGGAGGTAAAAAACGAAGTTATCCGTTTCAAACCTCTTCCCGTTTCCGTAAACCCGGGAAAAGTCCCCCTTTCCAAGCAACCTATTTCCTTTTGGGAAACTATTATCGACCATTGATTTTATTCAATCCAGAGTGTTCTATCAAGAAGCAAGCCCCAGCAGCTGGCTTACGAAGGGTTATCTCGGGCCGAAAATCCCCGTACCGATCCGCACCATGTTGGCGCCTTCCTCGATGGCCACCCGGTAGGAATTCGTCATCCCCATGGACAGCACTTCCATACTTCCATTGCCATCTACCATGTCCTTTCCCGCCTCAAACAGCCGGCGGGTTACCTCGAAGTAGGGCCGCGCGTCCTCCGGGTCACCTGTATAGGGCCCCATTGTCATCAGACCTTCCAGACGGAGGTGGCCCAGTTCCCCGATCCCGTCAATTAGCTCCTTTAACGCCGCTTCAGTTGGCTCTACGCCGTACTTGTTTTCCTCCTCTCCGCTGTTTACCTCGATCAGTACCGGCATCACTTCCTTGCCCGCCTTTTCGACTCGTTTGTCTATGTGTCCGGCTTTCGAAACCGATTCGACGGTCTGCACCCTGTCGAATAGGGGCAGGGCCTTGTTGATGTCGTTTTTCTGCAGGTGGCCGATAAGCTCCCAGTTGACTTCGTCCCGGCAGTCCTCGAGGCCTTCGTACTTCTCTACCGCTTCGGGGTAAGTATAGTTCTCCCCGACGTAATCCGCTCCCGCTTCAATTACTTCACGAACCTCTTCGGGCTCCCTGCCTTTCGTGGCCACCACCAGCTCTACGTCTTCCGGTATCGACTCGCTGATCTTTCGAAACTTTTCAGCAGGATTCTCCATTTTTCCCTCCGTTTACTATGAATCCCGTTAAAGCGCGGACTGACTACCCGTTTTTTCTTCGCCGTCTTCTTCCTGGGCCTTCCTGTACTCCCGCAGGGTGAGGGACCGTTCCGCCTCGGAAAGACGGTCTATAAAAAGGGTGCCGTTGACGTGGTCCACCTCGTGCTGAAATACCCTGGCCGGAAGACCTTCTTTTTCCAGCTCTACTTCCTCCCCGTCGAGGTTCTTCCCCCGAACCAGGACTTCCTTCGAGCGGCTAACCGGTGCTTCCACCCCGGGTACGGAGAGACAGCCCTCGTCCATCGATTCCTCCTCTTCGCTTTTCTCGGCTATTTCCGGATTTATCATGATATGGAACTCGTCCTCGAGGTTGATCACGACGAGCTTCTTCCCAACTCCTACCTGAGGAGCAGCAAGTCCAATGCCGTCCTCTCTGAACATGGTCTCGGTCATTTTATCGGCGAGATCCCGAACTTCCTCCGTGATCTCCTCTATTGGTTCGGCTTCCTGCCGCAGTACTTCGTCCGGATGGGTCACTATTTCCATGATCTACCTCCTCGTAAAAAGCACGATTCACTAAAAGCCCTGAGTCAGCTACGTTTTCACAAATCCCAGGGTTAAATTTTAGCGAAAAATCCCCGGTTTTTCTAAGTTGGCTTCGTTCCCGCGCTACGTTCCCTGGCTCCTGGAATTCCGGACCCGAAAGACCCCCTTGAAAACCCGCCAGATTCAACTAACATTAATTAAAACTCATTTTGAGGTGGAACTAATTATGGCTAAAGAAGAGGAAGAGGAAGAAAAATACGGAAGTTTCCCATTAATAGGAGAAAAGTTTCCGGAACTAGAAGTCAACACGACTCATGGTAAGATCAACGTACCCGATGACTACGAAGGAAGCTGGTTCGTCCTGTTCAGCCATCCGGGCGATTTCACCCCGGTATGTACGACGGAATTCGTATCCTTTGCAAACAGGTACGACCAGTTCCAGGAAATGAACACCGAACTGATCGGACTCTCAATTGACCAGGTATTTTCGCATCTGAAATGGACGGAATGGATTGAAGAAGAACTCGATACGGAAATTCCCTTCCCGATAATCGCGGACAACGCAGGCAACGTGGCCAAAGAACTCGGAATGATCCATCCCGGGAAGGGATCCAATACGGTCCGGGCAGTATTCGTCGTCGACGACGAGGGCGTAATCCGGACGATACTCTACTATCCGCAGGAACTGGGCCGAAACATGGACGAGATACTGCGAGTCGTCAAAGGGCTGCAGACTTCCGACTCGAGCGCAGCCGGCGGCAAGGACCATGTTGCAATACCAGCTGACTGGCCGGAAAACGACATTCTTGGGGACGAAGTCATCGTGGAACCGGCAAGTACGGAAGAGCAAGCCGAAGAAAACCTGGAAAAGTACGAATGCTACGACTGGTGGCTCTGTCACCGAGAACTCGAGGAATAGTGGATAATAGTTGGAAAAACGAGGTTGCCCCAGTTATCCTTAACGGGTTAACTGGGGCACCAATAACATCCATGGGGTGTACAAATGATAGACAAAAAAGAGAAAGTCAATAACTTAAAAGAAAAGTTGCAGGATGAGAACTATAAGGTAACGCCACAGAGGGTCGAAGTCATCCACGCTCTCATCGAGCTGGATCATCCAACGGCCAAGGAAATACAGGAAGAGATCGAAGAAAGGTACCCGATGATCAGTCCTTCAACCATCTACGGTACCCTGGACCTCCTCAAGGACATCGGCGAACTCCTACCGATTCAGGAGGGAAACGAAACCAGGTACGACCTGTCTCCCGATATCCATCCGCATTACATATGCGAGGAGGACGGTGAAGTCAGCGACATAGATGATCCGGAGATCAAGCAAAAGCTGCAAGAGCTGATGAACGACAGCTCCATCGATGCTTCCCGCGTGGAACTGAACTTCTACGGTCCCTGTGAAGATTGCCAGGACGGCGCAGAATAGTCCGACTTCCCATATTCAGCACATAAAACCGCTTGGCTTGTTTTCTTGCTTGACCGCAGGAGGGGTCAGATTAGTTCTCGGGTAGAGGACACCAGGTAGATCGTCCTTGCCGCGATATTGGTGGCGTGATCCGCTACCCGTTCCAGGTCCCTTATGGTCAACAGCTCCGTCGATACCTGCTGGCCCAGCTGCGTTGCCTCCTCCGTAGTCAGGGTCTCGCTCTCCTTTTCGATCAAGTGACCCAGTATCTTGCTGGTACTGTCCTCGCACATCTCGTCCATTCGATCGTCCCGATCGACCAGTTCTTTGGCACCCTCCAGGTCGCGCTCCTCGTAGTATCGGAGGGCATCGTCGAGCATTTTGCTGGAGAATTCGCCGAGTTCCCGAATGTCCTCTTCGTCCAGTATGCGCCGCTCCATTAGCAGTTTAGTATAGTCAGTTAAGTTTACGACCTTGTCACCGATTCGCTCCAGATCCGTTATTATCTTAAATGACGCAGTTATCAACCGAAGATCGGAGGCAACGGGCTGCTGGAGTGCAAGGAGATCGGAGCACTTTTTCTCGATTTCCACGTAGGTATCGTCGATCTCATCGTCCCCTTTACCTATTTCGTCCGCCCGGACCTCGTCGACCTCAACCATTGCTTCCATGGCGTCCAGCAAGCGGTCGTGGACGTTCGCACCCATGTCGAGTACGTCTTGCCGAAGGTCGTCCAGCTGTTCCGCATAGCTTTTTCGTGTCATTGTTATACTCCTTCTTGTTTGAACTATTATACGCAACAGGGCAAACAAATAAAATCTCAAGCGGGGAATTCGGAAGGTTCCAACTACAAAAACTCGAGACCGGAACCGGAAGGAGGCAGCCCGACGTCGAAGTCGGTTTTCGTACTTGTACCGTCCCGACCGCCTATTTATAATTGGTCGATTATCAATCTATGGGCAAAAATATCCGGGAACTGAGAGAAAAACTTGGCGCCGATTTACCGGTGGATGACCTGAAGCAGGCATTTCACCATACATCCTACGTCAACGAGTCCGAGAAGGAGTTCAAGTCGTACGAGAGGCTGGAATTCCTCGGCGACGCGGTGATCGAGCTGGCGATCAGGAAGTACCTCTACCAGTCCTTCCCGGAGAAAAGCGAGGGCGAACTGTCGAAGATCAAGGCAGTTGCCGTAAGCAAGCCCGTACTATCGCGGAAGGCGGCCGAGATGGACCTGGGAGATTACCTTTACCTCGGCAAGGGAGAGAAGGAAAGCGGAGGCCGAAATAAGGATTCCATACTCTGTGACGTCTTCGAGTCCATGATCGGGGTACTGTTCCTTCACGAAGGCTTCGACCGGGCCGGGGATTTCGTGGTTGAAAAACTGGGGGACGAGGTGGAAAATTTAATCAACCAGCAGGAGGTCCTTGACTACAAGTCGGCCCTTCAGGTCGAGGCCCAGAAGAAGTACGATACCCGGCCGAAATACGAGGTACTCGAGGAAACCGGCAAGGCACACAACCGCAGGTACCGCGTACACGCGCAACTGGCCGACTACGAAGGCACGGGCCGCGGACGGAGCAAACAGGAAGCCGAAGAGGCCGCCGCCAAGAGAATATACCTTGAAATGAAACGAGCCTGACATGCGCCTGTAGCTCAGTAGGATAGAGCGATGGATTCCTAATCCATAGGTCGGGGGTTCGAATCCTCCCGGGCGCACCAAAAACCCCGCTTATAGCGGGGTTTTTTATTTTCTGGTGCGAAGGGCGGGACTTGAACCCGCACGGGGAAAACCCCACTAGGTCCTAAACCTAGCGCGTCTGCCAATTCCGCCACCCTCGCAATTGCAAGATAAGTTTATCCATTCCCTGCCTGGCTTTCAACTCCGGGGTAAAAAGGACCACCGAAACCCTGAAAACCGTTCCGGTGGTCCCTGGGGGATCGAAGGAAAATCAACAATTACTCAGTACTCTCCATGCCCGGAACTCCCTCGCCGGTTTCCGGAAAGCGCGGCAGAATCTCGGCCTCGTAGGCCATCGGCATCCTGGAACCGGACTCGAGGTCTATTTCGGCCTTTTCCTCTCCGGCAAGCGACGGAACCAGGTTGATCGTGTTCCCCTCTTCCGTCCTCCGGCCCTTGTCCACGTAAGCCATGCCGACCTGACCTTCTCCGGTCTTGGCACAGCTCGTGACGTAACCGAGGTACTTACCCCGTTCGTCGAAGACCGGGGTCTCCTCCCGGATCATCCGTGCACCGTCTTCAACCTTGAAGCGGATGATCTTACTGTCGACGTGGAGGAAGGACTTGGCCTTCTCCTTGTAGCGGTCGCGGCCGATGAAGTACGGCTTGTGGAACTTGACGTAGGAACCGAACCCGGCAACGGTCGGCAGTATTTCATCCTTCCCGCTCAGCTCGTGGCCGTAGAGCGGCAGCCCGGCTTCGATCCGCGTCGAGTCCCGTGCTCCGAGACCGGCCGGCTTAATTCCATATTGCTCACCCTGTTCAAGCATGTCGTCCCAGAGTTTCGGCTCGTCCTCCGGGTGAACCAGCAGCTCGTAGCCGATCTCTTCACCTGTGTAACCGGTTCGGGCTATCATCGTCTCCGCGCCGTTCAGGTCGTAGAAGTCGAGCTGGTTCCGTTCCATCTGATCCAGCTCGTGAGCCTCTTCCTCGCTCATCAGTTCCTTCAGGATCTTCATCGAATTCGGCCCCTGCAGTGCCAGGTCACGCATTGCCCGATCGCCGGCTTCCTCGGACTTCAGGTCGGTAAGTTCCGGCGTCTGGCTCGGCTTGACCCAGGGCCTATCCGGGTCCAGGACGTATTCACCGGACTGGATCGCGTTGAGCCAGGCCCAGTCCTTGTCCTCGTTCACGGCGTTGGCCACAATGATGTAATGTTCTCCCGTAATCCGGTAGACCATAGCGTCGTCGATTACCCGGCCCTCCGGGTCGAGGAAGTAGTTGTACTGTGCCTCCTTGTCCTTCATCCAGCGGATGTAGTTAGAAGCGACGCAGTCGAGGAAATGGGTCGCCCCTTCCCCTCTGACCTCGAATACGGCCATGTGACCGACGTCAAACAGGCCGGCAGTCTCCCGGACCGCCTGGTGTTCGTCCTGGATCGTGCTGTACCAGAAGGGCATCTCCCAGCCGACGAAGGGCGATATCTTGGCCCCGAGCTCCTCGTGTTTCTCCAGCAACGGTGTCGATTTATACGGCTCTTCACTTTCCCCGGATTCGTAGCTAAATACCTGCTCGACCTCCGGCGGGAACTCCGAACTGTCCAGATCCTCTTCCATCCCGCGCTGACCGACGAAGTACGGCCGAACCAGGTCAAACAGCTCTCTGTGCTCCCTGTAGAATTCCGTGCCCGACTTTTCGAAGTGGTCCGAGCGGTTCTCCGACTCGAGGTCCAGATTATCTACAAGTGATCCGATATTTTCGGGAGCCGTCCAGAGATAAGTCTTCTCCGGCTCGGCTTCCGAGCGGTAACAGCTCAATTCGGAACCATTCAGCTCCATTCTGGCGAACTGCCCGGGCTCGACCTCGTCCAGGCCGTCTA
>CAZNVA010000038.1:0-10905 GCA_964576335.1 uncultured Thermotogae bacterium
ATCCGCTGTCGTGCCTGGATGAAGTGTCAATATAATGGGCTGGAATATACCAAAAACAAAATCATAACCCAATTCTCTTACCAGGATGAAAAAAATGGGTTGAAGTAATTCAGGCCGAAATAAGTTAACTGCAGGGATAGCAGGTTGAACTTCAGAACGCTCGACCATACTATAGATGTACGTATGGAGGAGTGACCGAATCTGGCAAGGAGCCGGTCTCGAAAACCGGTAAGGCCGAATGGCCCTGTGGGTTCGAGTCCCACCTCCTCCGCCAAAACTTGCGCCCGTAGCTCAGTGGATGAGAGCGACGGATTGCGGATCCGTAGGTCGGGGGTTCAAATCCTCCCGGGCGTACCAGATTTATCCTCCCTCAGTTTTTGCTTTAAATTTTTCAGCTAGAAAGCGAGTTCCTTGCTGGGGCGAAAAACAACACTTTCGTCTCCAGAACAAGCCCCTGTGATCTGACTGATTTCCACAAAACCAACATTTTTAGAACACCTCATTAAAATTAAACTTTGAAGTATTTTCGGAAGTTTATTCTTAATTTAAAATATTATCCCCTAAAAACTTGACAAAATATTTCAGATGGTATATCAATTAATTGGTTAACCAATTTTGAGGTGAAAACAGCGCATGGAGTTCGGTGAAGTCGAACAGGAGAAAAAGACCTACATCAAAGTGTCGGAGAAGATAATAAAGACGATCCTCGAAGGAAATTATGAAGTTGGGGACAGGCTGCCCCCGGAGAGGGAACTCGCCGAAAAAATGGGCGTCAGCCGAAATTCGATCAGGGAGGCGATAGGAACTTTACAGGCCTTGAACATAGTCAGCTCGAAGCCGGGTTCGGGCACCTACGTTGAGAACACCCCTGATTCCAAGGAGCTGGAAGCACTCATTTTGCCGGTTATAGAGGAAAGCGAAAGTCCAATGGTCGTCTTCGAGGCAAGAAAGGTTTTTGAACCTGGGGTCGTAGAGAAAGCGATCCCGTCGCTCGGGGATAGGGATTTCGAACTGCTGAGACAGATATTCAACGAATTCAAGGAACTTTTGCTGGCCGAGCGGTACGAGCGTGCCTACGAGGTAAACGCCAGGTTTCACCTGTTCATCACGGAAGCAGTGGAAAACGTAATAGTCCGTAACACAATGAGCTCTCTGTGGAAGCAGACGCACAACGAGCTCCTGCGGGAGACGGTGATTAAATACTGGAAGGATAACGGAGAAGAAGCAATTAGGATTCATTCCGAACTGTTAAACGAGATGGAGTCCGGTGACCTACAGGCAGTTAGAGAAACCGTAAGAAATCATTACGAAGGTCCAAAAAAGTATTTCTTAAAGAACTACCGGGAGGAAGGCGACGAAGCCAAAGACTGACCCGGGCGAACCAGGGGGTGAAGTGAATGGAGGTATGGAATTACGTTAACGGTCACTGGATTACTATCGGTAGCTGGACGCTGGATCACCTCTGGTTGATATTTGTCTCGAACTCGCTTGCGGTCTTTATCGGCGTTTCCCTCGGGATATTTATTGCGGGCAAGGGCAGGGAAGAGGTGGCAGATACGGTTCTGTACCTCGCGGGCATAATGATGACCATTCCGAGCCTGGCACTCTTCGGGCTTTTAATGCCACTCTTAACTGCACTTAACCTGCCGTCTATCGGGTTCTTGCCAGCAGTTATCGCGCTGATCCTTTACGGCCAGCTCCCCATCCTCCGCAATACATATACTGCGATTCGAGAAGTGGACCCGGCAATGATAGAAGCAGGAAGAGGAATGGGTATGACCCCGCGGCAAATACTATTAAAGATCAAGCTCCCCCTGGCAGTGCCAATAATAATGGCCGGGTTACGCAACGCCGTGGTAATTAACATCGGTATCGCGACCATTGCCGTATTTATCGGCGCGAGAGGTCTGGGCGTACCTATTTTTCGAGGTCTGAGGACGTCCAGAATGGACATGATCATAACTGGCGCGATCTTCGTTTCGATCCTGGCTTTGCTGGCCGACGGCCTGCTGGCCCTGGCGGAAAAATTATTTACCCCGGAAGGTCTAAAAAAATGATAAAACTAAAGGGCGTCAAAAAGATTTACCCCGACGGCACCGAAGCAGTTAAAGGAGTAAATTTTGAGGTCAAGGAGGGGAAGCTCTGCGTGCTTCTCGGCCCTTCCGGTTGCGGGAAGACCACTACCATGAAAATGATTAACCGCCTGATTCCCATCACGGAAGGGGATATTTACATCGACGGAACCAATAACAAGGAAATGGACGAAAACGAACTCAGGCGAGAAATGGGTTACGCAATTCAGGAAATAGGTTTATTCCCTCACATGACGGTGGGAGAAAACATCTCGACGGTACCAAAGTTAAAAAAATGGTCGGCGGAAGAGAGTGAAAAGCGTTCACGCAAGCTGCTCGATTTGATGGGGATGGATCCGGATGAATTTATTGATAAGTACCCGACCGAGCTTTCCGGGGGTCAGCGACAGAGGGTTGGTGTGGCCCGCTCCCTCGGAGCCGATCCACCCATAATGCTTATGGACGAACCCTTTGGCGCGATTGACCCGATAACCAGGGACAGGTTACAGGACGAGTTCCTGAAAATTCAGGAAGAAATCAAAAAGACGATAGTCTTCGTCACCCACGACATAAATGAAGCGATTAAGATGGGTGACAAAGTGGCACTATTAAAGGACGGAGAGTTGATCCAGTACGCACCGCCGGCCGAGCTCCTGGCCGCCCCAAAAAACAGGTTCGTCCGTGATTTCGTCGGGAGCGATAGGACGCTTAAGAGCCTGAGGCTGATGCGGGTCGAAGAGGCAATGAAGCAATCACCGCGCGTTGTCAGGGAGGATGACGACCTCGAGGACGTAAGGAAAACCATGGAAAACAACGAGATAAACTACCTGATCGTCGTCGAAAACGGAAACCGGCTCAAGGGATGGATAAATAAAGAAGACGCAGATGGAGCGGGCTCCGGGACGGTAGCCGATGCAATGGTCGAGGATACTGGATCGGCACAAACCGGTTCAAGTCTGGCGGAGGCCCTGACGGTAATGCTGGAAAGGGATGTGGCCAACCTCCCCGTGGTCGACGAGGCCAATAAACTGCAGGGGTTGCTAACTTTTCACGACCTTCAGAAGTTAATTGGAGAAACCTATACGGAACGAGGCGGCAGGCACCCAGAGGTATAACATGAGACGGAGAATAGTTCTGATTATATTGCTGAGTATTTTCATAGGATTGACCATCTGGATCACGGAGCTCGATAGCCTCAAGTACATGCAACCCAAGACCTATGGCGACATCATGAGACAGGGCTGGAACCATATCAAAATGGTCGGTATAGCAGAGCTGCTAGCAATAGGGGTGGGCGTCCCTCTCGGCATACTGGTTACCAGGCCCGGGTTGAAGAACCTGGCCACGCCAATCGTGGGAACTGCAAACGTGGGGCAAACCATACCGAGCCTGGCAGTTATTGCGATCATGGCGCCAATACTGGGTTACGGGTTCAACTCGGCCATAATTGCGCTCTTCGTTTATTCACTTCTGCCGGTCCTGCGGAATTCTTACGCAGGTATAAATGATATCGACCCGGCAATAATCGAATCCGCCAAAGGCATGGGGATGTCGAGGGCACAGATCGCCTGGAAGATCGAGCTACCGCTGGCAAGGCCCGTGATAATGGCCGGAATCCGTACTTCCACCGTAATATGCGTCGGGACGGCCACACTGGCCGTTCTTGTAGGGGGTGAAGGGCTGGGAAAAATCATTCTGACGGGGCTGTACACCCAGATCCCCCTTCTGATCGTCCAGGGTGCAGCACCAACTGCAGCTTTGGCGGTGATTCTGGATACTCTGCTGGAGGGCTTCGAGAGCTGGATGACTCCAAGAGGGTTAAAAAGGGGTTAAACCGGATTGCTCATAAGGGGGTGATAACTAGCGGCCGGAAGTTTAACTACCTCAACAGCAGGCTCAATCGACAAATACCCAAGGAGGTATCGCGATGAAAAGAATAACAGCAACACTATTAATTGCCCTCTTACTGGTCGGTGCGACTTTAGGTGTTCTCGCCCAGGACAAGCGGGTCGTGGTTGGGAACAAGAACTTTACCGAGCAGTATATTATGGGCCAGTTGATGAAACAGGTTCTGGAAGAGCACGGTTTTCGGGTCAAACTGAGGTCGGATCTCTCCTCCATGGTCATGCGGAAAGGCCTGGAAAACGGCAGCATAGATATTTGTGCGGAGTATACGGGTACCGCATGGATGACTCATCTCGGATACCCTTACGACCCGGCAATTGGACACGAAGCGCTTTACGCCGTCGTTAAAGCCGTCGACAAAACTAGTAACAACCTGGTCTGGCTCGACCCAATTTGGAACCACAATACATACGCACTTGCCGTGTGGCCCGAATACGCGGAGGAGCACGACCTAAAGACCATGTCGGACCTGGCCGAACTATATAGAAGTGAGGACGGTAAAATAAACACATTCATCGACTTCGAGTACTCCCAGAGGCCGGACGGGTTACCCGCGCTGGAGGAGTACTACGACTTCGAAATATCCGACAGCCATCTCAAAACGGGTGCTCCCGGGGCCTCGGTAACGGCTCTGGCCAACCGCCAGACGAAAGTGGGGATGGTCTTTGCCACGGATTCCTCTATTGCCGAGCACGACTGGGTGGTCTTACAGGACAACAGACGCTTCTACCCGCCCTACGACCTCACGCCGGTGGTCCGGAGCAAAGTCCTCAACGAGTACCCGGAACTGGAGGAAATACTAAACGAACTCGTGGCGACGTTCCCGGGAGGAGGCGAAGATTGGGCCCCAGAATACATGACGGAGAGCCAGAAAGCCTGGTCCGCCCTGAACGGGATGGTGGATATCGAGAAGATGGACGCCGACGAAGCAGCACACGATTACCTGGTGGAGCACGGCCTGGTGGAAGAATAAAAGTAAATTGATGTTTAAGGGACAGAGGGCCAGTTTATCAATCCTGGCCCTCTGTTTTGTATAAAGTAAACTAAGGAGTTGAGTATGGAAACGGAAGGGAGTTATTTCGATTTCGTACTTCCGACAAAGGTCAAATTTGGGCCCGGAAAAAGAAAGGAGCTGAAAAGTGAGGTCAAAAGTCGCGGTTTTAAGTCGATAGGCATAGTCACAAACGAAATAATCAGGGACCTGGGGTTACTCGAAGACTTGGAAAAGAATCTGCAGGAGGATCGGGAGGTTCACGTCCTTACCGGGGTGGAAAGTAACCCGCACATCTCAACGGTTTCCAGGGGCTATAACGAGTTCGACGGTAAAAATATTGACTGCCTGGTGGGAATAGGAGGCGGAAGCGTAATAGATACTACTAAAGCAATAAGTCTCTGCCTGGCCAACGGGGAAGAAGATATAGTTCAGCTGGATCAGACTTCTGAAAGGATTGAACCCTCTTTACCTTTTTTCGCCCTGCCGACGACTTCCGGTACGGGAAGCGAAGTAGATTACTGGGCAGTCATTTCCAAACCGGAGACGAACGAGAAACTGTCGATCGGTTGTCCCGAGATGGCACCGCTTACGGCCATAGTGGATCCGGAACTTACGGTGACGCTCCCAGCTGAACTGACTTTTTCCACGGGAATAGACGCCTTCTCGCACGCCCTGGAAGCGTTTCTATCCGCGGAAAGCAACGACCTATCGGACACCCTGGCCTTAAAAGCGATGGACCTCGTATTCGAATCACTGGAAAGCGCCATCAATAACGGAAGGGACCTGGGAGCTAGAGGTGACATGTCGCTGGCAAGTACCCTGGGCGGCGCGGCAATGCAGCACGTCGGCCTGGGCCTGGTGCACGCCATGTCGCACCAGATTAGCGGGTTTTACGACGCGAATCACGGTCTGACCAACGCCAAACTACTCCAGCCCGTCCTGGAATTCAACCGGGAGGCAGTTCCAGACAAATTGAGCGTTCTGGAAGAAAAATTTGATAACCGTTTTACCGAAAAGATGGAGAACCTGCTGAATCTTTACGACTATTCGAACTTCCCACTTGAATTGAAGGGGAACGATCTGCCGGAACTGGTGGAAAGGGCCGTAAGGAACGTTAATGCCGAGACGAACCCGCGTCCCGCCGATCGGGGTGAAGTCAGAAGGATTTACGAAACCAGCTTCGATATAGCGGATGAATAACTACCGACGACAGTAGCGCCATATAGATTCACATGCCGCCGAAGGAGGGTAAAATGTCGCAAAGCTTCGAGGAAAACTTTTCTGCACTGAAGGAAAGATTAAAGGTGGAAGACATCGAGTTTGTCGACTTCAAGGTAGTTGATCCGGAGGGCAGGTGGCGACACATTACGATACCAAGATCGAATTTCAACAGAGATTTTCTAAAGAACGGCCTCGGCTTCGATGGCTCTTCTTACGGATACAGTCGTGTCGAGGACAGCGATTTACTCCTGATCCCTGACCTATCCACGGCCAGACTGGAACCGGCGGAGGAAGAACGGGTGTTGAGCCTGGTGGGAGACGTCTTCCAGGTTAACGGTAGTTACAAAAAGGAGAGATTTACTCACGATCCGCGCGGAACCTCAAAAAGGGCGACCAAATACTTGCAGGAATCGGGAATCGCCGACGAATTTCGGATTAGCCCGGAATACGAGTTTTACGTCTTCGACAGTGCCCGGTTTTACTACGGTACTCAAGCCGGGGCCTTTTCACTAAGCTCTGCCGAACAACCGGATGGAGGGCCGGAGGGGGAAGGTTCGTCGCATCCACTCCCAAAATCCGGAGGCTACCACGCCCCCAGACCGGGTGACAGCGTCGCGAAATTGAGAAACCGGATAACTTCTTTTCTGGAAAGTCAGGGGGTCTCGGTAAAGTACCATCACCACGAACTGGGCGGAGCGGGGGAGTCGGAGATAGAAGTTGGCTTTGCAAATCTGCCCGCCGTTGCCGACGAAACACTTTTCATCAAACACGCGGTGAGGACAATAGCCAAGTCAGCCGGGAAATCCGCGACCTTCATGCCAAAACCGTTGAACGATTTTCCCGGAAACGGGATGCACCTTCATCATTATCTGAGGAAAAATGGGAGAAACCTTTTTGCCGGCGAGAAGTACGGAGGTCTGAGCCAGCTGGCCTTGTATTTCCTGGGTGGTCTCATCGAACACGGGAAAAGCCTTTCCGGAATTACCAACCCTACCACCAATTCCTACAGGCGGCTGATTTCCGGTCACGAAGCTCCCGTCGATCTCGTCTTCGGCGGAGCAAACAGAAGCGCGGCAATCAGGATTCCCGGTTACGTCGAGTCAGAAGAAAAAAAGAGGGTCGAACTGCGAACCGTGGATGCCACCTGTAACCCGTACCTTGCTTATTCCGCCGTCCTCATGGCTGGAATCGACGGTATTGAAAAGCAAATCGATCCGATAGACCGGGATTACGGTCCGATGGAGGAAAATATATACGAACTACCGAAAGATAGAAAGGAAGGGATAAAAAGCGTGCCGAATTCGCTCGCGTCGGCACTGAAAGCTCTCGAAAATGACCACGATTACCTGCTTAAAGGAGCAGTATTTCAGGAAGCCCAGATCAAAAACTGGCTAAAACTGAAAAGGGAAGAAAAAAGCTCACTCGAAGACAAGCCGCATCCGTTTGAGCACGTGCTTTACTACGATCTTTGAGAACGATTTTTCAGGAGGGCCCATGAAATACGCCGGACTGGTCGGCAACAAACTGAACCCATTAACGGAGAAACAGGTAGGAAGAATTCATGATTCCGGGTTAAAAATCCTACAGGAAATCGGAATTAAGGCGGACTCGGATAGATACCTGCAGCTGCTGGAGGAGAATGGAGCACACGTGGACTTAAAAGAGAGGAGGGCCAGGATGCCGGAGAGTATGGTAGAAAAATTCGTAAACACGGCTCCCTCAACAGTTACTCTGTACGGCAGAAAGGAGGAGTACGACCTGGAGTTAGGGGACAGAAAGGCCTACTTCGGTACCGGCGGAGCTGCCGTAAACGTACTTGATCTGGATTCCCACACCCGAACGAGAACATCCACACTGGAGGACCAGCTCAAGCTTGCCAAACTGGTCGAGGGGCTGGAAAACGTCCACTTCTTTCAGGCGCCCGTGGTGCCGACGGACGTTCCGGAAGAAGAGATGAGCCTGAATAGTTTTTACGCCAGTCTGCGGGGGACGAAGAAAAACGTTCAGGAATCGGTGACGGAACCGAAAAAGGTTAAAGAAATCGTGGAAATGGCTTCCCTGATAGCTGGCGGTCAAAAAACCCTGTTCGAGAGGCCGTTCATCTCGTTCGTTACCAGCTGGATGGTTAGTCCGTTGAATCTGGACATCAGGACCACGGAAGTCCTCGAGGAAATTGCCGGATACAGGATTCCGGTGGCGCTTTCTTCCGCTCCCGTCACGGGCTCCACCGCCCCTGCTTCACTGGCCGGCTTGCTGGCACAGGTCCATGCCGAAGAGCTATCCGGAATAGTTCTCTCTCAGATTTTTCAGGAAGGAACACCGGTACTTTACGGGCCCGTCCCCGCCGCAGCCAACATGAAAAACATGGCCTATCTGGCCGGTGCTCCCGAAACTGGTATGATGAACGCAGCAGCGGCCCAGCTCGCGGATTACCTGGACGTCCCTGCTTACTCGGACGCAGGAGAGACCGACGCAAAGATTCCCGATACCCAGGCGGGAATTGAATCGGCCTTTAACCTGCTTCAGGTTGGGCTGGCGGGCGGTAACTATATTCACCATGCCGCGGGGATGATCGAATCAATGCTGGGAGTTTCTTACGAAAAGTTCGTAATCGATAACGACGTCATCGGAATGGTTACGAGGGCGATGCGGGGAATCGAAGTCGACGAAGATAGCCTGGCACTGGATGTAATCAAGGAGGTGGGGCCGGGCAACGATTTCCTGACGCAGAGACACACGATCGAAAAGTCCCGTTCGGAAGAGATTTACAGCCCCAGGGTTCTCGACCGGGAAAACAGAAACACCTGGCAAACGGAGGGGGCGAGAGAGACCCGGGATAGGGCGAAAGAAAGGGCTAAAACAATCCTTGATAATGCAAAAGAGAACCTGATTCCCGAAGATATCGACGAAAAGATCAGAGAAAGATACGAAATCCACCTCCCAAAAAAGACCAACTAAAACATTTAAGCCAACGGAGGAGTGATCCAAGTGAGAAAAGGAACAAAGGGAGGACAGCTAAATCTCGTTTCCAAAGAAAGCGTAAAAAAGATACACGAAGCAGCGGAGAAGATCCTGGCGGAAAAAGGTATAAAGGTTGAAGACTCCGAATCCAGGCAGTTGCTGGAGAAAAACGGCTGCAAAGTGGACCAGGAAAACCATGTCGTCATGTTTCCGAAAGGGATCGTGGAGGAGTCGCTGGAAACCGCACCTTCTTCTTTCAAAATGGGAGCAAGGGGCGAAGAGAACGAGTTCGAACTGAGTTACGAGAGTTCATTCTTTACCGCGGGGACAGGAACCACTTCGGTGCTCGACAGCAAAGAGGGAGGGCGCAGGAAGGCGACTAAAGAGGACCTGGCCCGTGCAGTTAAACTCGGGGACCAACTTTCGAACATCGACGTCGTCTGGTCGATTTTTACACTGACTGACAACCCCTTGCTCGGCTTTTACCAGCTTTACGCTGTTTTAACAAACAGTACGAAACATGGTGCCATAGTGAACTGGTATGGGGGAGAATTAACGGACAAGTTAATCGACATGATTTCCGTGGTCTCGGGCGGCAGGAGCAAACTGGAGGAAGAAAGGCTAGTCACAATGTACGCTGAACCCGTATCACCTCTGACTTTCAGAAAGGAAAACCTGGAAGTCCTGCTCAAATGGACCAACGTCGGCCTACCTCTGCTCTGGTATCCGGCTCAGAAGGCCGGTGCAACAGCACCAATGACGCTGGCCGGATCACTGGCCCAGGCTTTCGCGGAATCGCTCGGTGGTAACGTCCTGGCGCAGCTAAACAACCCGGGTACCCCGGTGATCCTCGGCGCCTCGCCGCTCGTAATGGATATGCGCAATGCCTTGAACACCTACTTTTCCCCGGAGATGCTAATCATCCAGTCAGCTACAGGTCAGTGGGGTAACTTAATCGAGATGCCAATATATGGCACTGGCGGGTGTACTAATTCCTACGATCTCGACTATCAGGCGGGGGTAGAATCAGCCGTATCGCTTTACGGATCGCTATTGAGCGGGCAGAACCTGATCCACGACCTTTCCTTTGCCGGAGCGGGTGACCTCGGAAGCCTGGAATTGCTCACTCTGACCGACGAAATAGCCGGTATGGCAAAAAGAACGGCCACGGAAATGGCCACGGACGAAGAATCCATAGCGATGGAAGTAATTAAGGGAGTAGATCACGGAGGAGATTACCTGAGAAAACAGCACACTTTCAAACACTTCAAGAAGGAGCTCATGGCGCCGGAAATGATCAGAAGGATCGGAGAAGACAAGTGGAAGCGGGATTACGCCGTCAAAAAAGCCCGGGAGAGGACGGAAAAACTGCTCGACGAACACCGGGTAGAACCAATACCGGAAGAGAGAGAAAAAGAGCTGCAACAAATCATTAAGGAGGCCTCCGCGATGATTTAACGGCGGACGGAAGGACCCCGACTCGCTTTCGAGTTACTTCCTGAACATTGATTAAGTCGACATGCCTTCTCGGCGCGGACGCTCGAGCGGAAAAACTTTTCGAATAGGGGAGTTGTTGAAAATCTCCCGGGCGTCGTGTAAAAAAGATTGCGATCAACTTAAACTATAGATTGATACTTACAATAAACTAAACCAAGCCGAGGGTAATCATATATATGACGAAGAAAGAAAACAGCTTTTCGAATCTGGCCGAGTTATTCGATTCCCTGGTTGAAACGGAAGGAGCAAGGGTAG
>CAZNVA010000039.1:0-10343 GCA_964576335.1 uncultured Thermotogae bacterium
AAAATTTACCCAGAGATCACCTGGTGGCACCACAAAGGTCATTGTTTTCTTTGACAGGACTCCTCGAGTTATGGTATAAGTTCCCCCTATCATTCTAAAATAGGGAGGTGGTAGTTTGACCGGGATTACTTTCAGGACGGGGTTAGTATTTTCAATCCTTTTACTCGTTTTATTTGTACCTGCATTCGGGCAGGAAGGGGCTGAAGGTACGGAGCAACCTCTTACCGCCGAAGAATTTGAGGCATTACAGGAAAGGGTTAGCCAGCTTGAAGAAACGATAAACGAGCTTGCTGCACAAAAGGATGAATTACGGAAAGACGTTTCCTCAAACCAGCAAGCCCTGGATTCCGTGGAAGCAGGGCAGACGGAAATGACCGAGAACCTCAAAGGGCTTGAAGAGACGGTTGAGAGCCAGGGGAGCGAGCTGGATAAGGTTGCCGAGTTGGACGAGCGGGTCAGTAACCTGGAAAATAAAGTAAAAAAACTGGTTGGTGAACTGGGACGGCTAACCGGGGTAGATAATAGTCAGGAGGAAAAACTTTCCGAGCTCGAGGTTAACTATAGTTCGGTTCGGGGAAAGGTAAGTAGCCTGGAAGGAGAACTGGGTGATCTCGAATCCAGCCTGGCAAAGCTCAGAGAAAATACTTTTGAAAACGAAAAGAGGCTGGCAAACTTCGAAGAGACCTACAGGGCTTCAGCCAGGAGAAACCTGCTGGTAGCGGCAAGCGGTATAGTGGTTGGACTTGTTGGTTTGACTCTTTTCTGGGCTTCTTGATGAAGGTTGGCCCAAAAGGGTTTAGTTTGCTCTTATCATTTCATTTATTAAAGACCTTGTTCGTGCTAGATAATTTCAACCGTTTCAACGAAAAAAACCATGTCCATTTTAAATAGCCTGGAGCTCCAGGGGTTCAAGTCCTTCAAGAAGAAGACGACCATACCGTTCCAGAAAAACGGCCTCACTGCGATAATTGGCGAAAACGGTTCCGGTAAGTCCAATATCGTGGACGGGCTTACATTTGTCATGGGGCAGAGATCGTCGAAGCTACGGGCCAACAGGTTGAGCCAGTTGATATATAACGGTGGGGAGGAGGGCAATCCGGCAGATAGGGCCAGAGTCAGTATCAACCTAGACAACAGTGACGGCAGGTTTACGGACGTGGTAGAAGAGCACCTGGATAACGGACGGGAACCGGAAGTGATAACGATCGGTCGCAAGGTAACTCAAAACTCTTCTTCCTATAAGTTCATGGGGAATAACTGCAAAAGGGGACTGATCGACGATATACTCGACGAAGCGAACATGGACCCGAGCCGGCACCATATAGTCAATCAGGGAAAGATAACTGAGATAGTAAATATGAGTTCCACCAAGCGGCGCGAGATCATTGACCGACTCGCCGGAATTAGCGAATACGACGAGAGGAAGCAGCAGGCAATCCGGGATCTGAGAGACGTCAAAGAGAAGTTAATGACGAACCGGGTTATTCTCGGCGAACGAAGGACTCAGCTCAACAGGCTGGAGAAGGAAAGGAATGCTGCCCTGGAGTACAGGGAAAAGGAAGACGAACTCGAACTGGTCGAGAAGTCGATCGATCACAAGAAGTACCGGAACAAACGAGAAGAACTGGAAAAATTTCAGGAAAAGGAAAACCGGATCAAAGATGAGCTGGAGTCGCTGGAAGAGAACCTGGAAGCCGCCGATAAAGAGGCGGAACAAAAGGAAAAGAAGCTAAAGGAATTGAAGGAGGAGCGAGAGGGGGACGAGGAGAAGGAGCTATCGCAGGAAGTAGAACAGCTCAAAATGGAACTGGTTGGCAAGAGAGGCGACGTTCGTTCGAAGGAGAAAGAGATCGAGAACATGAAGGATTCCGTCAGGGAACTCAAGGATTTAAAGAGCCGTAGCCAGTCGAAGTCTTCCAGAAAGAAGCGCTCGGTGCAAAAACTTCTCAACAGCGGACGGAGCGGCATTTACGGAACGATAGAAGGATTGATGGAAGTGGAGCCGGATTACCAGGTTGCAATTGAGACCACCATTGGGGGCCACCTGCAGGACCTGGTTGTTGATTCCCGGTCTACGGCGATAGATTCGGTTAATTATCTCAAGGAGAATAACCTGGGTCGAGCCAGGTTTCTGCCGCTCCGAAATATATCGGGCAGGGGGATTAGCAGTTCAGCCAAGAAGGCGAAGAAGCTCTCCGGGGTAATCGATTACGCGATAGAACTGGTTGACTTCGATTCGAAGTACAGAAGGGCTTTTCAGTACGTCTGTAGCGACACGCTGATTGCCGAAAACCTCGAGGCGGTGGAAGAGGCGGAAAACGTGAGAGTCGTGACCCTGGACGGTGACGTGCTTAGCCGTGGTGGTGCAGTATCCGGAGGTACTGCAAAAAAGAAGAAAAGTAACTCAACCAGCAATAGAAAGAAGGAACTGGAAAAGAAGATTAAGAAGAAAAAGGAGAACATCCAGCGCCTGAAAAAAGAGGTCGAAAACGCCAGAGACGAGCTGGAAGAGCTGCAGAAAAAGCTCGATAAAAAGGAGAGTCAGCTGGAAAACAGGACGAAGATGGACGAGGAGCTGAAGGAAAAGTCCGAAAAGCTCGAGGCGGAGCTGGGAGAGCTGAAGAAAAAACAGAAGGAACTATACCGGAAGACGGAGAGGCAGAGGAGGAAGAAGGATAACGTCGAGAAGGATCTCCAGGGTGTAAAGCGGGATTTAAAAAACCTGGAAGAGCCGGATGAGGACGTGGATTTTCTTGATGAGCCACTAAAAGAACTTATCACGAAGAAACGCAACCTGAAAAGGGACCTCGATCGCCTCCAGCCAGTCAACATGAAAGCAATTGAGGAGTACAAGGAATTCAAGGAGGAGGTCGAAGAGCTCGAGAACAAGTTAAGCAGTTTGCGCGGCGAAAAGAGGGAAGTGGAACGATTGATCGGGAAGATCGAGCGTGAGAAAAAGGAAAAGTTCCATGCCACCATGGACGAGCTTTCCGAACATTTTGAAAATATCTTTCGAAAGCTCTTCGATGGTGGTCACGCCCACCTGGAGCTCAGCCGTGAGGGCGACATAGATTCCGGCTTACTAATCAAGGCGCACCCACCGGGTAAGGAACTGATAGTTCTCGACTCACTTTCCGGTGGAGAGAAAACCCTGACCGCTATCGCCTTTATTTTCGCCCTGCAGGAAATGAACCCGGCCCCAGTGTACGTTATGGATGAAATCGACGCCGCTCTGGATCAGAGGAGGTCGAGCAAGGTAGCTGACCTGCTGGAAGAGTACGCGCGCGATGCCCAGTTGATACTCATATCCCACAACGAGGAGACGGCCAAACACGCGGACCAGGTTTTCGGCGTCTCAATGCAGGACGGACAGTCCGAAGTCCTGTCGATTCAGTTAAACTAGTTGAACTAAAGGAGAAGTCATGGAGGATTATTCTCAGAACGTTCGCGAGCTCGAGACCGGTGAAAACCCCGTAGTGGCTACCGACCTCTTGAACAGGCCGGAATGGCGCGAGGTACTGGACTGGTATGCCTACAGCGGTGACCCGTGGGAAGTTTCCGTAAGGGATACGGCCCGGGGGTTTCAGGAAAAATTGGACGAAATGGACGGGGACAACCTCGAGCTATCGGGTCGGATGGTTTTAACCTGCGCCGTTATCCTCCGTGCGAAAGCCGAAGGACTAAAAGAAGAGGACGAATCCGAAGAAATGGAAGAGGCCGGCGAAGAATTAGACGAGGGCTTCTGGGGTTACGAGGAGTTCGATAGCGAAAACTACGTTCCGGAACTGGAAGTCCCCCTGAAAAGGATGCAGGAGAGGACCATATCGAGGAGCGAACTGAGTCAGGCCTTCGACAGTGCCATCAAAGTTCACCGAAGGAGGAAAGGTAGACACGAGGAGGAAACGGAACCGGAGGGTCGAGATTGGGGGATGGAACTCGAGGAAGAGAGTAACTTTCGCGTCAGGCTGCAGCGTCTTTACCGTAAGGTTAAGGAAAAGCTATCGCGGGGCAAGGAAGTCCTGTTTTCCCGTTTGCTAAAGGAAAATACTAAAGAAGAAAAATTCGAAAAGTTTATGGAATTACTCCACCTCCAGTCGGAAGGCAAGGTCAAGTGCAGGCAGGAGGAACCCTTTTCCGACATCAAGGTTGAACTGGCAGAAGAGGAAGCTCAGGCTTCGGATACCAGCAATGAGTAGCGTCGAGAACAAAGGAAGGTCGAGCGGTAACAGCCCAAAAGCTATTATCGAGGCTGCCTTATTTCTGTCCAGCGAACCGGTATCGCTGGGCGAATTACTTGATCTAACCGGGTTGAACCAGAGCCAGCTCAAACGAGTTCTGGAGGATTTGAGCGACGACCTGAAGGAAAACCATCGGGGGCTGGAGCTTTTCGAGAGCCAGGGTTCTTACCGGTTAAAAGTTAAAAGAGATATACTGGACAGGGTCAAACACCTGGCTCCCCACCAGGATATGTCGCGGGGAGTCCTGCGGACCCTGTCCGTAATAGCCTATAACAGCCCGGTTCTTCAGAAGGAAGTGGTTGACATCCGGGGTAATGGGGCCTATGACCACATAGACAAGCTTCGAGAAAGAAACTTCGTGAAATCGGAACAGGAAGGTCGCACCAAACTACTTTCCGTTACTCAGTCCTTCCTCGACTATTTCGAACTCGATAGCCTGGAGGACCTCCGAAAAAGGGAAAACACCCCGGAAGAGTTTTCTAGCTAAACTTCCTCAGGTATTCCTCCTGTTCCGGAGTCAGGTCATCAATTTCCACGTCCATGCTTCTCAACTTCATCTCAGCTACCCGTTCGTCTACCGTTTCGGGTACGGAATAGAGTTTATTCTCGAGGCCGTCGGATTTAAGGACGTGTTCGGCCGTTAACGTCTGAAGCGCAAAACTGATGTCCATTATTTCTGCCGGGTGACCGTCGCCTGCAGCCAGGTTGACGAGGCGTCCCTGAGCCAGGAGGTAAAGTTCTCTTCCATCCTTCATGGAGAACCTTTCGATGTTATCCCGGAAACCCTCACGATTGCTGGAAAGTTTTTCCAGGGCGTCGAGATCGATTTCGACGTCGAAGTGGCCTGCATTGGCCAGAACTGCCTGGTCCTTCATTTCCTTGAGAGCCCTTTCCGGTATCACGTTTATGTTTCCGGTAGCAGTTACGAAAAAGTCGCCCAGAGGGGCTGCGTCCTCTATATTCATGATCCGATGACCGTCCATTCTGGCCTCCAGTGCCTTGATCGGATCAACTTCGACCACTATCACTTCCGCGCCGAGCCCGTCAGCTATCTTGGCAATACCTCTGCCGCACCATCCGTAGCCGACGACCACTGCAGTGCTTCCAGCTACTGTAAGGTTGGTCGTTCTCGTTATGGCATCCCAGGTCGATTGACCGGTCCCATAGCGGTTGTCAAATAGGTACTTCATCCGGGCGTCGTTAACCGCGAACATGGGAAACTTAAGCCTGTCTTCCCTGTCCAGTGCTTTTAACCGATGAATACCGGTTGTTGTTTCTTCCGCTCCCCCAATTATTCCTTCGCTGAATTCCTCCAGGGGTCCGTGAAGCTGCTTCACCAGGTCCCCCCCGTCGTCTATGATCAAATCCGGCCGACTGCTAAGTACGTTTTCGAGCTGTTTCTCGTATTCTTCCATGCTGACCCCGTGACGCGAAAAAACCGTTACCCCGTCGTACTCGTTCAGGGCAGCAGCTACGTCGTCCTGAGTCGATAGGGGGTTGCTGCTGGTAATATAAACGTCTCCACCTGCTTCCGCCAGTGCCATGGCCAGTCTGGCCGTTTTAGCTTCGAGATGAATGCTGACGGCGATCGTACGACCGTCGAAGGGTTTTTCCGATGCCAGTTCAGCTTCGATCTCTTCCATTACGGGCATGTGGGACTTTACCCAGTCTATCTTCTTTTTTCCTGCAGGAGCCAGACTGCTATCCGCAATATTTCCTTCCATAAAAACCTCCTATTCGTAAAAAAATGATTCGATTGGTACGCACGGTCAAATTCGCCTAACGAATTTTAAACAGTATTGACTAAATTAAAACCAATTAGCTCGCAGTAATCAATAACTGAAATTAACCCGAAGGGCCCGTCGTCAATTTCCGCCGGCTTAATTCCGAAACAAAAATTGTTAAAGCCGGTTCCCCATTGCCTGGAGTGACTCCATCGTATCACCTCGGTCCTGCAGTAATGACTGACTCCGACTTGCGCGTCACCATTGAAACCTACCGGTACCTGCCCTGTGAATGGAGGTTCGATAAATTTTCGACTATTAAACGGGTGAAAACCAGAACGCTATAGGAGAAAGGGCGAAGTAAGAACTAACGTTTTTTTATTTTGACTATGGTCTTTCATTGTTTAACATTATATGAAAGTTTTATGAACCGGGTCGGGAGAGAGTGTACCGGGGTATTTGAAGCCGTTCGGGTGAAGCATGCGCCGGGATAACGGATTGAAACAGAAATTTACCCGTCCCAAGGGGGCAAGCTATGACGGACGAAAACCTGGAAAGGTATTTTAGCGAGGTAAAGGAGGATATACTTTCCCGGCAGGAAGAGGTGGAACTGGCCAAACGGATAGAGGAAGGTGATGACGCCGCAAAAAAGAAACTCGCCCGGCACAACCTTCGTCTGGTTATCAGTATAGCCAAAAAATACCGAAATTATGGTTTACCCTTCCTGGATCTCATTCAGGAGGGAAATCTCGGATTGATGCGGGCCATCGAGAAGTTCGATTATACCAAAGGTTACAAGTTTAGCACTTACGCCACGTGGTGGATCCGGCAACGTATCTTCCGGGCCATCAACAACCAATCCAGAACGATAAGAATTCCGGCCCATATGAACGAATTGATCCGGGAGATCTACAAGCTTGAGCAGAAGCACATCAATGAAAACGGGGAAGAGCCTATCGTGGAAGAAATCGCCGAAAAGCTCGACGTGGCCGAGGAAAAGGTTCTGAAGGCGAAGAAGTCGGCCCATAAAACGACTTCACTCGACAAGCCGCTGGGGGCCGATTCCCCGGAAGGTAACGTGCTGGGTGATATGCTCGCGGACGAAAGCGCGCCCCGTCCGGAAGAGGAGACGCTGGACAAGCTGGTGACGGATAAACTGGAAGAAGTACTGGAAGAATCTCTAACGGACAGGGAGAAGCGAATCCTCCAGCTCCGATACGGCCTGAAGGATTATCATCCTCGCACTCTGGACGAAGTCGGCAAAGTATTCGATATTAGCCGGGAAAGAGTCAGACAGATACAGAAGCGGGCGATTCAGAAGCTCCAGACGCCGGAGGTACGGAAAAAATTAAAGGGACAGTTTTGATCCAGGCTCCAGCTGGGGTTATGATTTAGGGATCGGAACAACATGGAAGAAAATTACTCCAAGTTCGCGCAAGTCTATACTGCCGGTTCCTACCCTGAATATAGTAGGTTTATGGCGGAACGCCTTCCGGACACGCTCGGTCGCCTGAATTACAGGGCGAAAAATATCCTGGATCTGGCCTGTGGCGAAGGGACTTTTGCTCTCGAAGCGGAGGAGCTGGGTTTCAAAGTGACCGGTGTGGACAAGTCGGAGGATATGGTGGAAATCGCCCGGAAAAAAGCCAGCCGGAAGGATTCAGGGGCAAATTTTCTTCAGGGTGACATGAGAGAACTAAACCTCGATCCGGAGAAGTTTGACCTCGTCACGAGCTGGTTCGACAGTATGAATTACCTCCTGACCGAGTTCGATTTTAAAAAGGCCCTGGAAACTGCTCACGACCATTTGCGGAATGACGGTTTTTTCGTATTCGACGTCAACACGATTTACGGTTTGCGGGAGGAATGGCAGCGGGAGGAGTGTTACGTCCAGCGGGACGATTCCGAAGTCTTCGAGATTCATCGCACCAGCTACAGTCAATCCAGGCAAATTGCCGAACTGAAGATAACGTTTTTTCGTTCAGAAGGCGGAAAGTGGGAAAGACATGAAGAAGTGCACAAGGAGAGGGGTTTCGAACTGGGACGGATAAAGGACCTTGCCACCGACGCCGGTTTCGAGGTTCGAGCAATGTGGGATGATCTGGAGGAATTTGCTCCCCCAACCGAGGAATCGGGCAGGGTATGGATGGCCCTTCGTAAGAAGAACTCGTCTCGAAACTAAACCGACTGAAAGTTTGCCCGCCCTCCAGTCGGGCTTGCAATATTTCACTTTTTCGATAAACTTATCGAAATAAATTTTGAGAATATGCTCGTTCCCGAACCCGAGGTGAAAATTATGACCCACCATTTCAAAATGGCCTCAGGACGCAGGGACGTTGAGCTTGTCAATCCAACCTCAGTCATAAAATCCAATCCAAAAAATCCAATCACTGGAGACTAAAACTAGAATGAGTACTTTCCAAGAAAAAATTTCGAAGAGAAGTTCTGAGCTGGATTCTAATCTAATCTTTGCACTCGACCTATCAAGTCCCCTCTACTCGCTCCCGAAAGACGAAAGGGAGAAAAAGAGGGAGCAATTTTTCGAAAATGCCCTCGACGTGCTTCAGGGCGTCGACGATCACGTAGCAGCAGTAAAGATAAATTACCCTCTCTTGCTTACCCTTGGCCCGGATCTGACCGCGGAACTGCTGGATCGAGTTGAAGTGCTGCCTATTGCGGATTTCAAAGTCGCGGATATCGATAATACCTGCAAATGGATAGCTAAACAGGCCATGGAAATGGGGTTTGAAGCGATAATTGCTCACCCGTTCGTCGGTTACGAAAAAGGTCTATCCGGACTGTTTGAAGTCGCTGCCGAAGAAGCTGGCGGCGTAATATTGGTGATAAATATGTCCCATCCGGGTAGCAAGCAATTTATCACTCCTGTAGCGGAAGAACTGGCGGATTTCGCCCGGGATAAGGGAGCAGACGGCGTGGTTGCTCCCGCTACCAGGCCGGACGAAGTTGCTCAGGCCCGGTCCTGGATCGGCGAGGACGTTCTCCTGCTAACTCCGGGTATTGGGGCCCAGGGAGGAAAGCCCGGAGACGCAATAGCGGCGGGAGCGGACTTCGAAATCGTTGGCCGAGCCATATATCAAGCGGAACAACCTGCCCGTTCGGCGGAAAAACTCAAAAAACAAATGAGGGCGGCCGGTTCCGAATAATGAATACCTCAGTGAATTCTATCGAGGAAAGGAGTAAAGAGCTGGCCCCCCTGTTGTGGGAAAGTAACTGTCTTGATTTTGGCGAGTTTACCCTGACTTCCGGAAAGAAGAGTCCCTACTACGTCGACCTGCGGCTTCTGCCGTCTCACCCGAAGAAATTTGCCAGAGCAATTGAGATGGCTGCCAATTTTCTGGGGGCCGAATCCGAGGATTTCGACGCCATATGTGCCGTTCCCACGGGTGGTCTTCCGTTTGGCACTGCGCTGGCACAGAGGATGGAAAAACCTTTGACGTACGTGAGAAAGGAAGGCAAGTCGCACGGGGAAGGCCGAAAGATAGAGGGAGAAATTAGCCAGGGAGACCAGGTGCTGCTGGTGGACGACATTATTACTACCGGAGGTAGCGTTATTTCGGCCGGTAAATCCGTCAGAGAGGCAGGGGCTCGGGTGGACCAGGTAGCTGTTCTCGTGGATAGAACGGAGGGAGCAGCCGACAACCTGAGAGAAGAGGGTTTTGACCTTCTCAAGCTTGCAAATATTGGACCGGTGGTTGAGGAACTGAAGAGAAGTGGTGGAATCACGGAAGAAACCTTTGAAAAAGTAAAGAACTATCTTTCAAGGAGGTGACTGATTTGCCCGATACTTTTGCAGGGCAGGATTTTACGACCATACGAGACAAATCCAGGGAAGAGTTAGAGTACATTATGGATGAAGCACGGGGAATGGAAAAATATACCAAGGTTGGTACCGATTCGGCCAGTGGCCGTCTCATGGGCACGCTTTTCTTCGAACCGAGCACCAGGACGAGGTTGAGCTTTCAGGCAGCCATGAAGCGGCTTGGTGGTGACACGATTGGATTTTCTTCCAAAGAAGGTACGAGCGTTAAAAAGGGTGAAACACTTGCGGACACGCTGAGGACCGTGGAGCAATACGTAGATATCCTGGTCATGCGTCATCCGAGCGAAGGCTCCGCTAAACTCGCGGCAGAACTGCTCGATATTCCGGTGATCAACGGCGGTGACGGGAGTGCCAATCATCCAACTCAAACCCTGCTGGACCTTTATACGATTAGAGAAGAGCTCGGAGAAATCGATGGTAAGACAATCACTCTGGCCGGTGATCTGCGGTACAGTAGAACGACCAGGTCACTTTCTCGAGCGCTCACGGGCTTCGACGTGGAGTTGATCCTTAATTCTCCCGAGCAGTTACGGATGAAGG
>CAZNVA010000040.1:0-10276 GCA_964576335.1 uncultured Thermotogae bacterium
TGACGTAAATACACTGTTTTTCGGGATAGACCTCGCACATTCCGTCCCGGCTGCCACCACAGGGTCCATTTCGCTGTTCCTTCGGGCACTGGGACATCGGACAGACGTAGGCGAGCTCAGTTAGGGCACAATCGCCACATTCCTGGCAGTCGTTCGTGACCGTCTTGATAATTCTCTCGAAGGACTGGAACGGCTCTTCCAGAACTGTGCCGTCTATCCACTGCAATAGCTTCTGCATCGGGGTAAAGAATAGTCCGTTGGGCTCGAATAACTGGTTGTGCGCCAGTCGAAAGGCCGCGTTCACGAAGCCCTTGCGTGGTTTGGGGGCAAGGTCCGCCCGACTGTCCTTGTTTAACCCCGTATCCGGGTCCTTCTCGTAGTAGTAGAAGCCGTCCTCCATCGGGAAATCGAACTCGGAAACGAACTCCTTCCAGTCCGAGGTCAGTTCTTCGCCCTTGTTTACAACGAACTCGACGTCTTCGTAGCTTATTCCGTGACCGCCTATGTGGACGCCGTCGTAGCCCATTCCCTTGAGAAAAGCGTACATCTTGGCACCCCGCATCAGCCTGGCCTGCTTGCCGCCGTCCTCTGCTTCCTTCTCCTCGGATAGTTCGTCAACCAGGTCGTCCGTAACGACACAGCCCGGAATATCTCCCCGGTTCATCGCCCTGCTGGCACCGTAGGAAAGCAGGTAGAGGTTACCGATGAGCGGTACGTCGAAATCGGCATTCTCAACGTACTGTTTGAGTTCATGGAACTTACGAGCATCGTAGCCCAGCTGGGTAATTATGTAATTCGCCCCGGACTCTACCTTCTTTTCCAGCTTGTAGTACTGAGTCATGATCTCCGCTTCTTCGCTCTTGAACGGAGAAACGACGGCTCCGGGGAAGAAATGAGTCTCCTTTAGTTCCTGTGACCTCCCAAAATCATCCGTATACTGCAGCCCTTCGTTCAGGGAATTTACCAGTTCCAGCATATGGGTCGAGTCGAGGTCAAAAACCGGCTTCGACTGACCCTCGTAACCCTCGTTTGGGAAATCTCCCGTCATCAGGAGCAGGTTTTCCACTCCTTCCCTCTCCAGAGAGTAAAGAAAGCTCTCCATTTCGTTCCTGCTCTTGTCCTTTGCAGTAAAGTGGACCAGAGGTTCCAGCCCCATTTCCTTGAGCTTCATCCCGAGGTATTCAGCCGAAATGGCAGGATTGCCACTGGGATTATCCGTAAGCGATATGGCGTCAATCATATCGCTCCCGGAAGCCTCTTCCGCATTTTCAAATATTTCTTCCTGGTTCTGTTCTTTCGCACCTCTACCCGGGACTAGTTCCCAGGTAATGGTAAAGTCGCCCTCGGCCTGAATTGAATCCTTAAAGGTATTTGACATCAAATACTCCTCCTCCAGTTAAATCAGGTCATTATCACTTTCACAAGAAATTTTTATAATATTAGATCGGTCCCTGGTAAGTTACAAGTAATTCAGCTGGAACCATTCATATATGACTATCGGTCGCGACTCAGCCACGATCAAACTCGGATTTCATCGTACTGGCTAACCGCAAAACCTTTCCGAAAGCGGTTGATAAAGGCCCGCCTAACCAAATATACTCCCTGTGTCCGGGACGAGAGAACTTTTTCCGCTGACTCCGCCAGCCCGAGACCTTTGAACTCCATCCTCCCTACTTCGTCAATAAAAACGAGATCGGCTTCGTCCGCCCCCCGGGAAATCGCGGCACTGGCAAATTCCATCCCCCCCGACTTAAGATAAAACCTACCTATCCTTTTCTCGCCGGGTGGCTCAGAACGAAGAAATTCCCTTCTTTTGCCGGATTTTAGATCGATCACGTCGTAACCGACGGTAGAGCCGGACTCCATTAACCTCGGCGAAAGGACTCCACCGATTTCGTAACCTTCTGCTTTGATTTCTTCAATAACTCGCGAGCACGCCCGGGTCTTACCTGACCCCACGTCCCCGGTTACCAATATGGGAAAGTTCTCCCCTCGGTCTAAATGAGCCAGGATGACACGAAGAAGATGGTCAACCATAGGGCGGATCCGGATGCAAGGCTACCTGGCTTCAGTTTCGGGTGAACTTTAAACGGCAAAAGACCGACGGTGAGGCCACCAATACCCGCCGCAATCACCGAATAAATCAGCGAGGACGACCCAAAATTAATCAGCCCGGAGATTGACTTTGCCCAGTAGGGAAATTTCGTTCCCAGCTCATTAATGACTTCCATAGGAGGATAAATCGACAACCCTATCCCGGCGACCAGTCCGGCAAATATGAAAGAATAGGAGGCACCGGCACCCGCTCCGGCAGTGAGAAACTTCACGGATTTCGGCAAAGTCAATTTGTGAACTATCAACGCAACCAGAGAGAAACCCAGACCCTGTGCCAGAATTGCAAAAGCAGGATTTAATATGACCGGGGCATTGACCGGCATCTGGAATACCACCGCGGAAAACAGCTTTAACGGAGCGGCAATCAAAGCTATGGCCACCGGCATCCAGGGTTTACCCGTCTTCTTATACGACCAGGCCAGTATTCCAATTGCCAAAAAGATCATGAACTTACCGGGGATCGTCGGAGGTAATATATAGTGCAGTACGCCACCAATCAAGGCCTCGACGGCTCCCCAGAGGCTACCAAACCACAGCACCAGCAACAATAAATTAATAGTGTTGTCTTTTATTCCGCTTTGGTTTTCGGACAGTGAACCCAATCTCATCACCTCTTGAGAAAGTTTAGTAAGTAAACAGTTCTACTGCAATTTATTTTACGGGTTGAACCGAAAAGGAGCACGAACGGTGACCGGTAATTTTCTCCCCCGAGTTCCGCGGTAACCCGGTCGTCCAGCTTAAGCCGATTGATTTGACTTTTACCACGTTTTATCGTTATCATGGAATCCGAATTTGTTCGTTTCAGGGCTCGACCGGGGTTAGTTTGTCCGTTCCTTATGGGGGTAAGATGAAATACTTTATAGAAGGTGGCAAAGTCTGGACCAACGACGAAGAACTACTCGAAGAAGGAACGCTGGTCATAGAAGGAAATCAAATAATCGCGGCAGGTGAATCCGGCGAAGTAGAGTTAACTCCGGATGACGACGACGAAGTGATCGACTGTTCGGATAAGCTTGTTATCCCGGGAACCGTAAATGGCCACACTCACCTTTACAGCACTCTGGCCCGGGGGCTTACCCTGCCAAACTATTCGCCGGAGAACCTATCCGAGGTCCTTACGGGTCTATGGTGGAAACTGGACAGAAATTTAAATAGAGAGGCCATAAAAGCCAGCGCCCTCATAGGCGGAATTGAGCTGATAAAAAACGGTGTGACAACTATATTCGACCACCATTCCAGCCCCAATCACGTGGAAGGTAGCCTTGGCTTAATTGAAGAAGAGGTAGTCGACAAACTCGGACTGAGGAGTTCGCTCTGCTACGAGGTCACCGATCGGAACGGGGAGGAAGGCGCCCACCAGGGGATAAGCGAAAACATCGACTGGTTGAGCCGGGTCAGTAACAGAGAGGACGATCTCGTGGCCGGCCAGTTTGGCCTCCACGCGTCTTTTACCCTTTCTTCGGAAACGCTCGAGGAGGTCGCCAGCTACCTGGAGGACCTGGATACTGGTATCCACATACACCTCGCCGAGGGGCGCGAGGACCAGGAGGACTCGCTCGATAATTACGGTACCCGCGTGGTAAACCGTCTCGACAACTTCGGGTTGATCGACGAGCGGGCGATACTGGCACACGGTTTGCACCTGTCCGAACCGGAGAAGGAAATACTGGTTGAGCGCAACCCTTTCTTGATCAACAACCCGCGGTCCAACATGAACAACGGTGCCGGGGTGGCGGATGTCAAAGGCCTGTTGGATCGAGGAGTGCGGGTCGGCCTGGGCAACGACGGTTTTGGCTTTAACATGATCGACGAGTTCCGGGATGCTTTACTCCTGCAAAAGATCTACCACGGTTCGTCCAGTGCCATGGGGTTAGAAGACGTCAGTAAAATGGCCTTTGGCCATAATTACGATCTGGCCGAATCTGCATTCGGCGTCAAACTTGGAAAGCTGGTTTCCGGCTACCGGGCGGACCTGGCAGTTCTCGATTACCCGACCCCTACCCCTTTACGGGAGGACAACTTCCTCGGCCATCTTTATTTCGGACTTAACGGAAATAACTACGACGTCGACACGGTGTTTATCGACGGTTCGCCGGTAATGCGCGATTCGGAAATAGTCGGCGTGGACGAAAAAGAAGCCTACAGGGAAGCCAGGCAAACCACTGAAAAGTTATGGCGGAGAATTTCGGATTAAATTCCCTGGAGCTTGGAACCCGCCCTGTCTGGCGGGATGACCTTTTCCGCTAGAAAGTTCTTGCTATTTGATCATTGAATAAAAGGAGGAAAAATGGACATATCCACCGAAATTGCAGGACTGGATCTTGAAAACCCGCTCATGCCCGCTGCAGGACCGCTGACGGGCAGTCCCAGTACTATTGAAAGAGTTACCGACCGGGGAGTCGGGGCGGTAGTGACAAAAACGGTGTCGACCGAGGCCGCCGAAGTACCGAAACCGGCAATTGCAAGGCTGGACGGCGGGGTTCTGAACTGTGAAAAGTGGGCCGAAGAACCGCCGGAAAAGTGGATCGACGATTACTATCCGGAAATTAACGAGAAAACAGGAGTACCAATCATAGTCAGTCTCGGTTACGAGCCGGAACAGGTGAAGGAACTAATACCGGAAATAGAGCCCTTCGCGGACGCCTTCGAGCTCTCCTCGCATTACCTCGGCCGGGACCCGGAACCGATAAGGAGGATTGCGGCAGCAGCGTCCAAAATCACCGAAAAACCGGTATTCGTCAAACTTTCTCCCCACGTTCCCGACCTGGGAGAGTTTGCCTCCGCCGCGGTCGATGGGGGCGCCGCCGGAATAGTTGCCATCAACTCGGTCGGTCCGGGGCTGGAGATAAACCTGGAGGAGCTAAACTCTCCCCTGGGAAGCGAGGACGGCTACGGCTGGCTCTCCGGCCCGCCGATAAAGCCTCTGGCGCTTCAGGCGGTAGACGAAATATATAATTCCGTAGACGTTCCGGTAATCGGGGTTGGCGGAATCGCCACGGCCCGGGACCTGCTTCAATTCGTCGCAGCTGGAGCCTCGGGGACGCAGATGCTATCAAGTGCTATTTCAAACGGAGTTGACAGGTACTCGAAGATACTGGAGAACCTGCCGGAAGAAATGGAAAATATTGGGGTGGACGACCTGACATCCCTCGTCGGCAAGTACGACAATTCCCGGTAAGGTCAGATGATCAAATCGGAGAGGATCGAGCGACTAAACGGGGAAAGTGAAAAGGACAGGGATTTCGTTCTCTACTGGATGCAGGCCTCCCAGAGGCCGGAGGACAACAAGGCTCTAAACCTGGCAATTGAAAAAGCCAACGAGGCCAACCTACCAGTGGTAACCTACTTCGGGATTACGGACGACTTCCCCGCTGCCAACCTGCGGCACTACCAGTTCATGGTTGCGGGTTTGACCGAAACGACCAAAAAGCTCGAAGAAAGAGGTATCAAAACCGTAGTCGAGCACCGAGATCCATCGGAGGGAGTAATAGAGCTGTCGGAAAGCGCCTCTTCCGTCGTAGTAGACCGAGGCTACCTGCGAATTCAGAAACGGTGGCGCCGCAAAGTTGCCGAGGAGATCGACGTCGAGCTGCTCCAGGTGGAAGGAGACGTGGTCGTCCCGGTTGAAGCAGCCAGCGAAAAGGAAGAATACGCCGCCCGAACCATCAGGCCTAAGATAAACGAACAACTGGACGACTTCCTGAACGAAGAGGAACATCCGGTACCGGGAGTATCTTCGCTCGAGCTCGAGCTGCCGGTCGAGCCCAGAAACCCGGAAACCATTCTGGGCGAGCTGGAAGTTGACCGGAGCGTGGGGCCCGTCCCCGGCTTTAGCGGCGGAACGGGCGAGGCAAAACGGCTTCTCGACGAGTTCATAGCGGAAAAACTGGACGAGTACGGCGAAATGAGCAATGACCCGACCGCGGATTACCTTTCCGGTATGAGCCCTTACCTGCACTTCGGCCAGATTTCCCCTCTATATATTGCAAACAGGATTAAGGAAGCGGATAGCCCGGCTGAGGAGGACTACCTGGAACAGCTGATAGTCCGGCGGGAGCTCGGGATCAACTTCGTTCACTACAACGAGAACTACGATGACTTCGGATCGATCCTCCCGGATTGGGCGTTCGAGACGTTGATGGAACATAAAGATGACGAAAGGGAGTACCTCTACACGCTGGAGGAATTTGAGAACGCGGAAACCCACGACCCGTACTGGAACGCCGCCCAGAAGGAGATGAACCTGACCGGAAAAACCCACGGCTACATGCGGATGTACTGGGGAAAAAAGATACTCGAATGGACCCCGGATCCGGAAAGAGGCTACGAAATCAGCCTTTACCTGAACAACAAGTACGAACTGGATGGGCGGGACCCAAACGGCTTTACCGGCGTCGCCTGGTGTTACGGCAAGCACGATCAGGGCTGGAAGGAGAGACCGGTATTTGGCAAGACCAGGTACATGAACGCAAACGGGCTGGAACGGAAGTTCGACGCGGAGGGGTACGTGGATAAAATTAAGAACCTGGAAGATAAACTGGCAAATGACGATGAACGGAAAAAAACGTAAAACGGGGAGATAAGCCCATGTCCTATAGTTCAAAAGAAAGAGTTCTGGCTGCCCTGAACCATGAGGAGCCGGACAGAGTTCCGATAGTTATCGGTGCAAATAACACTACCGGGATCAAAATGGAGACTTACAGGGAAATTAAGGAGGAGCTTGGAATAGAGGCGTCGGATCAATATCTCTATCAGTGGCCCGAACTGGGTACGGCAAAGCTGGACGAGAAGACGATGAAGCACCTCGGCGTCGACGTCAGGGGCGTTCTTGACCTGGAACCCGCCGAAGTCCTGGAACGAAACGAGCAACGGGAACCGGGAAGTCCCTACATAAACTCCTGGGGCAGCGGCCAGATCCAGACGGGACCCGGTGAGTGGTTCCCCGGAGTCCACCCGCTTTCCGACGCCGATTCCGTCGAGGACGTCGAGGAATACGACGGCTGGCCCGACATGACCGACCCGTCCCGCGTGGCCCACGTGGAGGAAAGGGCAAAGCAGCTGGCGGAAGCAGGTGAGTACGCGATAATGGGGACACCCTGGTTGCTCTTCCCGCTGGAACGTGCATTCGCGATGCAGGGTATGGACGTTTTCCTGCAAAACCTTGTCCGAAATCGAGAATTCGCCGAGGCCCTGTTGAACAAGATAACGGAAAAGTGCAAGACGCTGATGGATGCCTTTCTAGAAGAGCTGGGAGAGAACGTCGACATAATAGGTATAGGCGACGACCTGGGTACCCAGGAAAGCCTGCTGATGTCACCGGGAACCTACAGGGATATCCTGAAACCGATCCACGACGATTACATTAGCTTCATCAAGGAAAGGACCGACGCGAAGGTCTTCTTCCATACGGACGGGGACGTCTTCCCGCTGATCGAGGATTTCATAGAAATCGGCGTCGACATTTTGAACCCGATCCAGACTTCTGCCGGCAAGATGGCCAATCTCTCCGAATTAAAGGAGCAATTCGGAGACGAAATCGTCTTCTGCGGGGCCATCGATACCCAGGAAACCCTACCTGATGGATCACCCGATGACGTCAGAAAAGAGGTGAAGCGGGTGATAAAAGAACTTGGCCCGGGTGGCGGCTACATGGTCTCCGCCGTCCATACGATTATGGACGAGGTACCGGCCGAAAACGTCCTGGCAATGGTCGACGCGGTAAGAGAATTCGGCCAGTATCCGATTAAATAGGTGAAGCGCCAGTCCGTAAAACACCGGTTTCGGCGAAGTCCCAGCGTAGTCCAGTCACCCGAGCCCGAAGACACTTCAGAGGGTTCAGCCGAGTTCTCGCAATTTTTTAATCGGCTCAAAACCGTTCGAGCGGATGGTCTCCGGATCCGGTAATTCGTCCTCCAGGATCAATTCCGACAGGGCAGCCATTTTCTGGTTGACGTTTACTCCAGCAACCGCCCGGACCTGATTTTCTTTGACGAAGTAGGCGACGAAGTTCTTCTCGGAAACCTCCCCGTCAAAGATTACCTCGTCCCAGGAATCGGCGTAACCGATGTAGCGGAGGTAAATGTCGAACTGGTTCGTCCAGAAGAGTGGAACCGACTCGTACTCCTCGTCCATCCCGGCCATGTTCTTGCCGGCCAACCTTCCGTGTTGCTGCGCGAGGCGCCAGTGCTCTATCCTGACCTCTTCGCCGTTATCCCAGTAGGGGAAGGAAGCGACGTCACCGGCGGCGTATACGTCGTCAGTCACCCGTAAACCCTTATCGACCGAAATCCCGCCGTCATCGTTGAGCTCGAATTCGCCTTCGAGAAAACCAGTCGCCGGGCTTACACCGACACCGAGTACAAAGAAGTCCGCCGGGAGGCTCGTCCCATCTTGAAGCTCCAGCTCTTCAGCTCTTCCATTACCCTTAAAGCTCTTGACTTTCGAATTAAGCTCGAAATTTATACCTTTCTCGAGGTGCGTTTTTCTGTAAAGTTCACCGATTTGCTCACCCAGCACTTCCTCGAAAGGAACGGATGAAAGGGAGACCACTGTAACTTCCAGGCCGCGCTCGTGTAGACTGACTGCCGTTTCCATGCCGATAAAGCTGGAACCAACTACAAGGGCATGCGAGCCGGACTCCGCGGCCTGGTTGATCTCGCTCAGGTCGCCCGGGGTTCTAAGCTTGAATACGTTTTCCTTATTCGTTCCAGGTACCGGGAGGTCGTTTGGCTCGGACCCGGTAGCTATTAGCAACCTGTCGTAGCTCAGGTTCTTTCCACCCTTCAGGGATACCTGCTTTTCGTCTTTATCTATCCCCGTAACCTTGGTCCCGGTCATCAAGTCTATATCAGCTTCCTCGTAAAGCTCCTCCGATCGCAGGGTCGGAATGCTTTCCAGGTTCTTTGCCATCCTTACCTTGCTCAACTGGGTCCTATCGTAGGGCGGGTGTTCCTCATTGGTTACCAGCTTGATTTCGCCCTGGAAACCGCTCGTTCGCAGAGTCTCCGCCGCCGATATACCGGCAGCTCCGCCACCAACTATCACGAAGACCCGATCGTCCTGATTCAGGTCCTTTTCCACCATTTCGGGTCTGGCCTGACCGGTCGAACCTTCCGGTACAGTAACTATAACCTTCCCGTCTTCCTGACGCGCTTCGAATTTTGAGAGGGCATCCAGCCCCGGTGGCTCCTCCATTTCACCCGAAACCGCGTCGAAACAAGCCTGATGCCAGGGACAGCGAACCCGACCATTGTGGATTACTCCATCGGCCAGCGGAGCCCCGAAGTGGGAACACTCGCCGCCGACGGCGTAAAACTCCCCGTCCAGCTTGACCAGAAGGACTTCAACTTCTCCGACCTCCACCCCTTTAACGTCACCGTCTTCCAGCTCATCTACAGCCGCGACGACTTTTTCCATAGGTTTTCACCTCAAAATATATTTGTAAAAAGACCGTGGCCAATTACGGACAATTTAAGACATGAGTTGGCCTAACCCCGGAACAACTAATTTATATTTATTCAATTAAAGCACTTTAATACTGGGGCAAGGAGTGATTTAGGTCAAGAGAAGGAAAATAAAATAGAATCCCCGCCCAAAAAGGACGGGGATAAATTTCGCTATCGATTCAGCAACCAGCAAAAAACTATAACTGGGATTTATCCGAGAGTTCCGCCAGTTCGTGCATGATCGAGCTGCTCTTCTCGTAAAGCTTCAGGTAAAGCTCGTAGTACCCGTCGTAAATTTCAGTATTGTGCTCCGACGGTAAAACTACCTTATCCCGGCTAATCCAGTCTTCGACCCGGGAGTAATCCTCGATGACTCCGGTAGCCACTCCTGCCAGCAGGGCGTCTCCAAACGGAGCGCCAACCCCTCCGGCGGGCACGACGATCTCTCTTCCCGTGACGTCAGCAATTATCTGAGTCCAGAGGTCGGACTTGGAGACACCGCCGACGACGCTGGTTTCTTCCTTGAGTGGGATACCGACTTTCTCTCCGATATCGATGTTATGACGAAGGCTATAAGCCGCCGACTCAAGCAAAGCCCGGAACACGTGCGGTTTCGTATGGTAGAGAGATAGACCGATGAGAGTACCGCTGGCCTTCGGGTCCCAGATGGGTGAGCGCTCACCTTTGAAGTAAGGCAGGGCAAGCAGGCCGTCGGA
>CAZNVA010000041.1:0-10120 GCA_964576335.1 uncultured Thermotogae bacterium
GTGATAACATGGTTCAGGAAAAACAGGAAATGAAGATTACCAGGATCGAAAATGGGACGGTCATCGACCATATAACGCCCGGCTCGGCATTGAAGGTCTTTGAGCTGCTCGGGCTGGAGGAGGACGACGAGAACGCGATAACGATTGCCATCCGGGTAAATAGCGATGAGATGGGGAAGAAGGACCTGTTGAAGATTGAGGATAGGTTCCTTACGGCCAAGGAAAGTGCAATGATTTCGCTCATTTCTCCTGAAGCTACGATAAATATCATTAGGTCCTTTGAAGTTGAGAGCAAGGAGGTAGTCGAGCTGCCTGAGGAACTTGAGGGGATCTTTAGTTGCAGCAACCCAAACTGTATTACAAATCAGGAAAGGGAGCCGGTCGAGGCCCGGTTTGAAGTTACTGAAAAGAATCCATTGTCGGTTCGCTGCCTCTACTGCGATACACTGATGAACGAAGAAGAGGTAACCCACCAGCTGATTCAGGATAGTTAGGCTTTCGGTGAATATTAATGAGTACGGAAGAGCCCAGGACGATGCAAATCAGGGGAGTGCGTGAGGAATCCCCGACAGTAAAAACGTTTATGGTTAAGGATTCCGGCGCCCCGGCGGGGAAACCGGGCCAGTTTATGATGGTCTGGGTGCCAGGAAGCGGGGAGATACCGCTCGCGGTCTCGGCGCGATCGAGCGGGACGATCCAGCTGACTGTAAAGCGCAGGGGAGATACGTCGGAGAGGTTGCACGAACTCGGGCCCGGTGACGAAATTGGTCTGAGGGGACCATTTGGAAACGGTTTTTCCGTGCCCTCCGGTAGTTGTCTACTGGTTGCGGGGGGATACGGGATAGCCCCCCTGAGGCACCTGTACAGAAGCGCTTCCGACGAAGCCGAACTCTACGTGGTTGCAGGGGCAGCTACGGAGGAAGAACTGCTTTTCCTCGACGAGCTGGAAGCGATTCACGTTGCTACGGAGGACGGAAGCAGCGGTCACCGAGGTGACGTAATTGAACCGACCCGAGAAGTTCTGGAGAGCAAAAGCGTTGACAGGATATATACCGCGGGTCCCGAAAAAATGATCCAGGAGATCTATAAAATTTGCGAGAAAAGAGCAATTGACATGGAAGCCAGCCTCGAAAGGGTGATGAAGTGCGGTGTCGGGATATGTGGTTCCTGCCTGATTGACGGTTTCCGGGTTTGCCAGGACGGGCCGGTGGCGGATCTCCAGCAGTTAAGCCGGCTTGAGGAATTTGGCGAGTGGGAAAGGACGTTTTCCGGTAAGAGGGAAGCGCTATGACTTACGAGTTAAAAATCAAAAGCGACCGGGTCTATCGGGAAGGAGAATTCCAGGAACTCGAGATCGGCGTCGAGGACGGTCGGATTGCCGAAATGGGGCTGGATCTTCCTCCGGGGAAGAAAGAGGAAGATTTCGGAAGTAACATGGTAATCCCCGGAGTCATAGATGGCCATGTACACTTCCGGGAACCGGGGGATACGGAAAAGGAAGATTTCCGATCCGGCTCAAGGGCGGCCGCACGCGGTGGAGTGACTACCGTAGTGGATATGCCGAACAACGATCCGCCGGTCAAAACCGAAAAACTTTTCAAGGAGAAAAAAAGTATCGTGGAGGATAAGTCCCTGGTTAATTTTGCCCTTTATTCCGGAATTCCCAGGGATCTTACCGAGGTAAAACCGATTCTGAAGGCGGGGGCAGTTGGTTTTAAGTACTACATGGCGGAAGAGGAAGTGAACCTGGAAGAGCTGGCCGAGAGGTTAAACGAGTGCGGCGCCCTGCTCGCCGTACACGCGGAGGACCCCGAGTTTCTTCTTCCGGACGGTTCGCCGGAAAACCCGTCAGAATATCTGGATTCCCGGCCGGCGAAAGCGGAGCTTTCCGCCGTCAGTAAGTTGATGAATAACCGACCGGAGCGGCTTCACGTGGTGCACGTTACGCTGCCGGAGACGGTATCTCGGCTCGGTGATAAGGTGACGCGCGAGGTAACTCCTCACCACCTCATCCTTTCGCGATCGGACATAAAGCTCGATGACTTTAGCGCCGTAACCAATCCACCGATTCGGAGTTCCGAGGAGGTAAATGGACTACAGGAGCTTTTCAATTCCGGTAAAGTCCGAATGATAGCAAGCGACCATGCACCGCACAGGCCGGAGGAGAAGCTGACGGACGATCCGGAATTAGCCAGCCCCGGTATTCCCGGAGTAGAAACGATACTACCGCTGAGTCTGACCTACGCCAGGGAGAATAACTTGCCTCTCGCCCTCCCAATTGATGCCCTTACTGCGAGACCGGCGGAAGTATTTGGATTCTCCAAACGAGGAAGGATCAAAGAAGGTTACTGGGCCGATTTAACAGTGGTCGAATCCGACGTTTGCCGGAAGATCCGTGGCGAGAACTTTTTCTCAAAAGCCAGGGTTACCCCCTTTGAGGGTCACGAAGTTTCCTACTGGCCGCAGGTTACCTACGTCAACGGGGCTCCGGTCTATCGGGAAGGTAAGATCAACGAGTCCGAAACCGGAGAGTTTCTTGGAGGGAACTCAAATGTCTAATGACGTGAGCCTGGCAGTCAATATTGCCGATCTGCACCTATCGAACCCGTTGATCCTGGCTAGCGGCGTGATGGGTACTACGCCCGGCGGTTTGAACCGGGTGGCCGAAGCGGGTGCTGGTGGTGCCGTGACAAAGAGCCTCGGACTCGAGGCCCGTGAGGGGCACAGCTCACCGAACGTGGTCAAGGTTTCCTGTGGCTACCTCAACGCAATGGGGCTACCGAACCCGGGCGTTGAGGAATTCAGGGAGGAAATGGGTCGGAAAGAAGTCAAAACGACGGTTTTTGCCAGCGTCTATGGGGAGGGACCGGAAGAGTTTGCTGAAGTTGCGGAAAAGATTGCCCCCCAGGCGGATGCGATCGAGTTGAACTTATCCTGCCCGCACGCTGAAAAGCTGGGAGCCGCGGTCGGTTCCGACCCCGAACTGGTGGAAAAAGTCGTGAGGAAAGTTCAGGGAGAACTGGACTTGCCGGTCCTTGCAAAACTCACACCCAACGTGACCGATATAAGAGAAATCGGCCGAGCGGCCGAATCCGGCGGTGCTGACGGTCTGGTCGCAATCAATACCCTGCCAGGGATGGCAATAGACGTTGAAGCGGAGAGACCAGTTCTCGGTAACGGGTCCGGCGGGTTGTCCGGTAGCGCAATTCATCCGGTGGCCGTAAAATCCGTTTACGACCTCTATGAAGCAGTTTCCCTGCCGATAATTGGCGTCGGCGGAGTCGAGACAGGTGAAGACGCTATTGAACTCGTTCTCGCCGGAGCGTCTGCGGTCCAGGTTGGCACGGCCATAGCAAATCAAGATCTGGACATATTCGAAGAAATTAACGCTTACCTGGAAAATTACCTAGGGTCGAAAGGGGTCAAGCTGAGAGAACTCGTCGGAAAGGCCCACGGGGGTTACTCCTGACCGAGCCCGCGTTTATAAGGAGATCCCGATAAGGGAAAGCAAAAGAACTGATAGCGGAGCGATGAAAATAGCGGGGAGGAAGTTGCTCACTTTCACGTCCTTGATTTCCAGCAGTGCCAAACCAATTCCGATTATGAGCATTCCACCTGTAGCGGATAGTTCTCCGACGGCCGTCGAATTTGCGACTGCCTCCGCCCCGAGGCTGCCTCGCGCCAGCAGGGCCAGAAGCGTAATTCCGCCCTGGTAAACCGTCAGGGTAAGTACGGAAAACAGGACACCAACCCCGAGCGTAGAGGCGAAAATCATCGCGGCAAATCCATCCAGCCCCGATTTAACGGCAAGCAGCTGGAAATTCCCGGTTAAACCGTCCTGAATTGCGCCAAGGAAGGTCATCGGTCCGACTGCAAAGACCAGACTGGCAGTTACGAATCCCTTCGTGAAGTTGCCCGCTTCCGAGCTGAAGGGCAATAACCGGGAAAAGGTTTGTTTCATTAAGTCGCCCAGGTGGTCTAGACGGGTCTTAATTCCCAGCAATTCACCAACCAGCCCCCCTATGGCGACGCTGGCCATCGGAATAAAGATGCTCTGCGTATCCAGAGCCATACGAAAACCTATAACCAGCGTCACCAGGCCCAGCCCTTTCATCACGATATCCTGCAGGTTCTCCGAAAGGCGTTCCCCGAGTAGCAATCCGACCGATCCACCGAGAATTACCGTGACGATATTTAAAAGCGTACCTGTACCTGGCATGCCGCCTCCGTGTTAACCGGATAGATAGCTTTTAATTTCCGTAAGAGTACTGTCTATATCGTCCCTGGTTACCTCGAGGTGGGTTACAAACCTGATATTGTCCGCGTCGCGGGGTCCAATGACTATTCCTTTCTCGGACAGAAAGTCGGCTAAATCGTGGGCGTTTACACCTATTTGTTCCGTATTTACAAAGAGAATATTAGTTTCTACGGGATCCGGTTTGAGTTTAAAACCCAGATCTTTTAGCTCTCTACCGAGTTTTTTAGCGTTTGCGTGATCTTCTTCGAGCCTATCAACGTGGTTTTTTAACGCGTAAATTCCGGCAGCGGCGAGGATACCGACCTGCCTCATGCCTCCGCCGAACCTTTTCCGCCCGACGAGCGCTTGGTCAATAAACTCCTGGCTACCAACGATCATCGAGCCTACCGGAGCACCGAGCCCCTTTGATAGGCAGAACATCACGGAATCAAAACCCTGAACCAGTTCGGCCGGTTCCCGGCCCGACGCTATAGCCGCATTAAAGACCCTGGCACCATCAAGGTGAATCGGAATCCCCATTTCGTCGGCAAATTTGGTCGTCTCTTCCAGCTTTTTCGGAGGATACACCCGGCCACCTTTGTTGTTATGAGTATTTTCCAGCGTGATCAAGCCGGTCTCCGGCAGGTAGTACTTGTCCGGGTTTAGTTCTTTTTTGATCCGTTCGGGAGAAAGCGTGCCGTCGCTGGAACGAATCGGTCGCGGAGTCACGCCGGAAAACGAGGCCATCGTTCCCATTTCATAGTTAAAAACGTGGCTCTCCTCCTCGACGATCACTTCCTCGCCGGAGTTAGTATGGGTCCAGATTGACACCTGGTTCCCCATGCTACCGGATGGAACGAACAGACCAGCTTCAAAACCCATGATTTGGGCTGCCAGGTCCTGCAGTTCGTTGACTGTGGGGTCCTCGGCGTAGACGTCGTCACCTACTTCCGCTCCCGCCATTTCTTTACGCATCTCGTCCGTAGGTTTGGTAACGGTATCGCTTCTCAAATCGATCCGATTCAAACTATCACCTCAATTTTTTAACTTTAACAAGACTAATACAGAAAAGCCGTTTACACAACTTCGGATTCGGCTCGAGTTGGGTGAAAAATAGTTGGTTATAACGGTTAAAAGTTAAAATAATAAAAGTAGAAAGGGCGTGCAGATTGACAAACCAAAGAAATAAGACTTGAAATGATCTATCTCATCGTGTAAATTGATTATAGTCAATTAAAATAATGATTAAGATCAAACTGATACCATAATACGGGTGGAAAAGATGAAAGTTAAAGTCAAAGAGAACGTAAAGTACTGGGAAGCACTGCCGATGCCCAGAGAGTGGAGAATTGTAGAGAGCCCGGAAGACGAGGCCGCCGAGAAAAAGCGGGAAATGGCCAGATCTATTATGGAGGAGTGGTTATCCTCCCATCCGATGGACGGGGATTAAAAAATAAGGAGTCCGTTTACTGTCCGAAAATTTAGAGATTTAACCCCTGGGCAATATTTCGCAATTCCTTTCCCGAGCTAATTAGTTTTTGTTCCTCTTCTTTGCTGAGATCGTGGGTTAATACTTCTTCCACTCCATCTGTTCCGACTATGCTTGGCAAACTCAAAGCTACTTCGTTCAGTCCGTACTGACCCTCAAGTACGCTCGATACGGTAAGCATCGTCCGTTCGTCATTGAGAATCGCTTCGAGGATTCGGGAAACTGCCAGTCCAACGGCGTAATTTGTAGCCCCTTTCCTGTCTATTACTTCGTAAGCGGCATTTTTGACTGATTGTGAGGTTCTTTCCTTAAAAGTTGAGCGGTCACAGTTTTTTGGGCAATTCGAGCAGTACCTGTCGAAGGGTACGCCGCCAAAGTTCGTCAGGCTCCAGGTTACTACTTCCCTGTCGCCGTGCTCACCTATTACGTAGCTGTGTACGTTGGAAGTATTTATGTCACAGTGGTCCCCGATCAGGTAACGAAGCCGGGAGGTATCCAGAACCGTTCCGGAACCCATGACGTGCCCTTCCGGTAAATCCGACAGTTTTTCCGCTACGTAGGTCAGAATGTCTACGGGGTTCGTCACTACAAGTATTTTTGCTTCTTCTGTGTGCTCCGTGATTTGCGGGATGATATCTTTGAAGATTTCAGTATTCTTATTTACCAGATCCATTCGCGATTCTCCGGGTTGTTGGCTTGCACCGGCCGTTATCACTACCACGTCCGAGTTCTCGCATTCCTCGTAACCCCCGCTGGTTACCTTCACCTGCTTTACGAAGGAGGCACCATGGTTGAGATCCATAGCCTCCCCTTCTGCCTTTTCCTTGTCGATATCTACCAGCGAAATGCGAGAAGCGGCACCACGGTTCATTACGGCGTAAGCAATGGTAGAGCCGACGTAACCGGCTCCTATTATAGTTATCTTGCTTTTCATGTTTTTTTGCGACCTCCTACTGTTTTAGAATGGCTCAAAGCCCGCTTTTGTTCTCGGTACCCTTAAATTGTCCGTGTAATCGAAAAAAAATCAAAGTTGAAGCCCCTTGAAAAAGTGGACTCGTTATAATATAAAATTGTGAACACATTCACTAAACTGAGGTGGAAAGGATGGCGATGGATTCCTGCGACATTTGTGAGGCCACAGTTGACGTTGGGGAACGAAAAGTACGTTCAAGTAAACTGGAAACTTTCGTACTGGGTATACTTGCAGGGGCTTTTATCGGACTTGGCGCGCTTTTCTATACGATCACTACGACTAATTCGGGACTCGGCTTCGGTCCGGCGAGGTTGCTCGGGGGAGCAGTATTTTCTCTGGGGTTGATTCTCGTCGTAATAGCTGGTGCCGAACTGTTTACCGGCAATAACCTCATATCGGTAGCGGCATTTACAGGCAGAATAACGACAGGAGAAGTTTTGAAGAACTGGTTATGGGTTTACCCGGCAAATTTTGTCGGCGCGATTCTTGTGGTTGGGCTGATATACGGAACTGGCGTGTGGGAGTTTGCGGATTACGGAGTGGGGGCAAAGATGGTTAGTATAGCTGCTGGTAAGACCAGTCTTGGAGCAGTAGCTCTCTTTACCAGGGCTATTCTTTGTAACTTTCTCGTATGCCTGGCGGTCTGGATGGCAGCTGGAGCTAACTCGATTTCCGGTAAAGTCATGGCGATGATTTTTCCGGTGGCCGGTTTCGTCGCGATGGGTTTTGAACACTCAATAGCAAATATGTACTTTATCCCCATGGGTTTGATTCTACAGGGCAAAGCGGAAATCGCCGCTTTAATCGGCTCGGGCTTTCCCAGCCTTTCCTGGGTGGGTTTTCTTTATAACCTGGGCTGGGTAACTTTTGGCAACATCATCGGTGGATGTCTCTTCGTCGGTGTGCCTTATTACGTCTGCCACATGGTCTGTAGTGGTAGCGTTGAACTTCCTCAGGAATGAGAGAAGATGCTCCCGGTCCAACAAGCCGGGGGCAAAATCCCATTTATAAGAAATCAAGCTTCCGTTCCTTCCTCGGAAAAGATTATCTCTACCTTGGAGGCTATTTCTTCGAATTTAGTTTCTGAACTCGCTTCTTCAGATAGTTCCCTTGCCTTTTCCAGAAATTCTTCCAGTGTGATTTCTACGTCCTTTTCGTTTCTGAGCTCTATTACGGAGTCGGTCGCCAGGTTTGCGACCTCGCTTTTTGTGCTGGAAGTGTTTCTCGAAATTTCTTCCAGGAGTTGTGCAAATTTTTTTACCCTGGCGTCCTGTTTAGAAACGTAATTACCGGCGGAAAAGATGGCCAATTCGTGTGCAGGTGACCTCTGGTCTACTGGTACTCTTGTTTCTGGCTCTTCCCTGTCCAGCTGAGTCAGGACGAATATTGCTATCAGAGCAATCACGACCGTCACTGCGATAAAACCGAAAATACCTCTCTTGCTGTCCCGCATAGAATTACCTCCAAAGAATTATAAATAAAGGGTCTGGTTCCCCCAAGTAGTGTTTCGAGTTTATAGGGTAAACATGCGGGCCAGCCGGTTACGGGATGATTTTGTAAATTTATGGATCAAAACAGGAGTTGATGTCGCAGTTGGCGTGTGGGTTGTGAGTTTTGTTAACTGGTTTTATCCCGGTACATCTCTTCATCCGCTTCCTTAATCGCATCAGCTACGTCCCTTCCCTGGTCGGGGCTCCAGTGTGAAACTCCCATGGCGAGCGTGAGATCGAAGTCAAGAAGGTCCGAGGTTTCGTTCCAGTCCTCCAGGTTTTTTCTTAACCGGGAAATCGTGTTAGAGACACCTCCATTGGTTTCCGGCATCATTACCAAAAATTCGTCTCCCCCGTACCGGACGACGGAATCAGCGTCCCTGACGTTGCTGGAAAGCAGGTCGGCCACTTCTTTCAGTACCTTGTCCCCAGCTTGATGTGAATATCTATCGTTGATTTCCTTGAAGCGATTTACGTCAATCATCAGGAAGCCGATGGGTACCTCGTATCTTTCGGACCTTTCGACCTCCTTTTCGAGGGTTTCGTTGAAATACCTGCGGTTGTAAAGGCCGGTCAGTGGGTCACGAATTGCGCGGCTCCGAAGTTTTTCTTCTAGTCGTATTCTCTTTATCTCTTCGTTTAAATGTCCGGCCATTATTTCGGCAAGGTCCTTTTCCTTTTCGCCAAAGCCCGACCCATCGGTTGAAGCAGCGAAAAAAACCCCGACATCCCCAATAGGTACGCTGATGTAGCTCTTCAGGTCTCCATCTCGCGGATTCACGGGGAAACTATCTTCTTCGATTTCACCGATTAACGTTTTTTGCGTCCGGAAGGATTTTCCCGCGGGACCTTCGTCCATTTCCTGGGGTGATATTTCTTTCGCACCCTTCTCTTCTGTCGTTGCGATCGGGACCAGTTCGTTGTTTTCGTAGCAGTAAAAAGTACAGGAGTCGAAGTTGAGAATATTTTGTGTAGCTTCAGTTGCCGCGTTGCAGAGATCCCCTTCGGTCTCACACCGTTGAAATTTATCGACTGCGTCGTGTAGCTTTCTCAGTTTTTCCCTTTCCCTGGCTAGTTTCTGTTCCGTTCGCTTCCGCTTATCCACGTCCATGATGATGCCGGTGACGATAACGTGGTCGGAACCATTAGCAGCTTCCGATATGCTGCCGACGTCGTGGAACCACTTGTAGCCACCGTCCTTCTTTTTTAACCTGTATTCGATTTCGTACCGCTTTTCTTCGCCCCGTAAGTGTTTTTCCATGGATTCCATTGCTTCCTCGTATTCTTCCGGGTGAATTAGTTCGGTGAAATCCTCGTAGTGCTCGAACTGATCGGGCGAATAACCCAGCATCGTTGCTTTGCGCCTGTGGAAATCAATCTTCCCGGACGGCAACTCCATGTTCCACCAGGCTAAGCCCCCGGCCTCCATGGCCTCTTCCAACCGTTCCTTGTTTTTCTTTACCCCCTCAAGAGATTTTCTCCGTTCCGAAATATCCTCTGCCAGGGTCAGGATCACCTCTTCTCCTGCGAGCTCGATAAGGTGGGATTTTAACTCAACGGGAACTTGTCCTCCCTCGCTGGTTTCACGGACGCTCTCGAACCGATTCCCTTCTTCTTTTGCCAGTTCCTCCGGGAGGCAGGGTAAAATCAAACCTCTCTTGCTCTCATCCATCTCCCCCAGTGGGGTACCAGAGAGGTCGTCTCTGGGGCGGTCAAGCATTTCCGCGGCTTTCTGGTTTGCCTCCAGCAAAACGTTCGAGTCGGCGTATTCCGTCACCCCTGTTAAAAATATTGCGGGGCTGACTTGGTCAATTATTGACCTGATTAGCTGCTTGCTTTTTCCAAAAAACTTTCTGTCCATATTTCCCTTCTTTATTTATTCGGAGGTTATGTAGTTGTTCCGGTCCGTTTTGTTGCTTCGGAGCATTAGT
>CAZNVA010000042.1:0-9903 GCA_964576335.1 uncultured Thermotogae bacterium
AAAACGGCGTTACCGAGGAATTTCACGCACAGAATGGCTCCCGCCTGGCTCGAACTCTATTACAAAAAGCTAGCAGAGAGTTACTTTAGAACGAAGAGAAGTAGGATAATCTCGCGAAAATCTGCCTAAAACCTTGAACCCCAGTTTCCAAAGAGGAAACCAAGCAATGAACCCCTATTTTCCTCTAACAGTTCCCCGGTAAATTCGTCCGACTCCTCCTTCGTTAGGCGCCTGGTACCCTCGGGGAAACCCTTCTCCAGCCTTCCTATTTTTTCCTTATTTTTTACCCGGATCGTATAAACGTCCGCTCCGTTCTCCTCCCCCTCGACCATTTCGTTCCAGACGAGGAAAGTATACTTGTTGCCGATCGCCATCCCGACCACGGCATCGGAACTTCGAACTAGGGACCGGATATCGTCTTTCAGACCGTAATTTGCAGGATTAACTATTTTCTCAGGTTCGAGACCGTCATTTATAATATCCTTGCATGTTTTCTCCGTCCGGGTTCGGAAGGTCAAGGTCGGATGGCTAAAGTACACCTTCATACTATTCAGCATCTCCTCCAGCGTTATCTACCCCCATGAAGTCCACGTGTTCTCCCTCGTTTTCCCCTTCTTCCCTGCCCTCTAGCTCTTTTACCCTCTCCGCCGCAAAATCCGATATGAACTGCTCGAAACCCCGGTATATAGCTATAACCCCGAAGACGGTAAATAGGGCGGCGGGAATTGCTAACAATCGGAGGGGTTGATAGGAGTAGTTAATCCTATACTCGTAGTTCAGACCAACACCATCGGAAATCAAACGAAAATAACTGACGCCTTCGTTGATCTCCGCCTCCTCACCTCCTGCTAGCTGTGTTCTACTGACGATTTCTCGGTTATCGTTCAGGAAAACTATCTCAACGTGCTCGTCCAGGGCGCCCTCTTTTGGTAGTATATTTAGCTTCCCTTCGTCTTTCGGCCCCCGTTTCTCGATCCCGACGGTTTCGCCTGGTTCAACGGCCCCCTCCCGGGAAAAAGTAGCATCTCTTCTGTAAACGGCAGAAAAGGCGAGGGCCACTGCCAGCAGAAGCGAGATCACTCCAACCAAGGTTTTCCGGTTTCCGGTAAGGACTTCCAGCACTCCCGGAGCCGAATCACGATCCATAACTAAATACCTCTCTAGCTGAAAAATTTTAAGGTGCGAACTGAACTACCAGACGGGTTTAAGGTACTTCTCCAGCAAAGTGACAGGCGACTTCTCGACCTTCCACTCGCCTCAGCTTTGGTTCCTCCTCCTCGCATACCTCCTGGGAGTAAGGACACCGGGGGTGAAACCGGCAACCGGATGGAACGTTAGTAGCATCCGGGACTTCACCTTTGATAGGTATTTCCTTTATCTCCTCAACCATCTCGGGTTTTGGCTCCGGAACTGCCTTCAAAAGTGCTTGAGAATACGGATGGAGTGGGTCATCAAGCACGGTTCCGACCTCGCCCTTCTCCACGAACTTACCCAGGTACATTACGGATATTGAATCGGAAAAGAACCGGGAAGTGGATATGTCGTGCGTGATATAGAGGTAAGTCAGGTTCTCCTCGCTCATCAGATCCTTCATCAGGTTGAGTAACTCTGCCCGGACAGAGACGTCCAGCATCGAGGTCGGTTCGTCAGCTACGATGAAATCGGGGTTCAAAATCAGAGCACGGGCTATCGCGACTCTTTGCTTCTGGCCACCGGAAAGCATGTGCGGGTACCTATCTATGAACTCCTCGGCCGGCGTCAGCTGAACTTCTTCGAGCGCTTCCATAATCTTCTCCTTTCTTTGTTCGTAACCCCCGCCGATACCGTGGATGTCCATCGGTTCTTCCAGCGTATTAAAAGCGGTAAACCTGGGATCCATGGAGGAAAACGGATCCTGGAAGATCATCTGAGTCGTCCTACGGTAGGCTTTCAGTTCGCCCGATCCACTGAGTTCCGTGACGTCATTTCCCTCCATTATCAGCTTTCCGCCTGTAACGTTCAGCAACCTCATAACGACTTTTCCGAGAGTAGTCTTGCCACAACCGGACTCACCGACCACGGCCATGGCGTTCTTACGGGGAATTTCGAAATCTACCCCGTCCACGGCCCTGACGTACTTCGTCCGACTGCCTAGCAACCTTCCGAGGAAAGACTGGCTCATGGTATAGTACTTCTTGAGATCTTTAGCTTTAAGAACCGCGTTCATGGTCTCAACTCCTTCACGTTACCTCGCCCGCAAAATGGCAGGCAACCTTTCTTCCCTCTACCTTTCTCGGTTCCGGGACTTCTTTTTGGCATACTTCTTCAGCGTAAGGACATCTTGGATGGAACCTGCAACCCGTAGGGGGCTCAACCAGGTTGGGCGGTGCCCCGGGTATCCTCTCCAACCTCTCGACGTCCTTATGGAGTCGCGGTATCGAGGCCAAAAGCTTTTCCGTATAAGGATGCTTCGGATTGTTATATATTTTCTCAGCGTTACCGAGTTCGGCAAATTTACCGGCATACATTATCGACAGTTTATTAGAAACTTCAGAAAGAATACTGAGGTCATGGGTGATGAATACCATAGATATGCCCAGCTCTTTCTTAAGACCCTTGAGTAGGTTCATTATCTGTGCTTCAACTACTACGTCAAGAGAGGTTGTCGGCTCGTCCGCTATCAAGACATCCGGTTCCAGAAGTAGGGACGTCGCGATAATCACCCGCTGTTTCTGCCCCCCACTTAGCTCGTGGGGATATCTGGTAAATATCTCCTTGTCGAGCCCAACTTCTCCCAGGTACTCCTCGCACTTCCCCCTCGCCTCTTTGCCGGTAATTCCCTCGTGGTAGTGCAAAGGCTCTTTCATCTGATGCCCGACGGTATAAACGGGAGTGAGGATATCCATAGCTCCCTGAAAGACCATCGAAATCCTTTTCCACCTTACCTTGCGCCTCGTTTCCGTTTCGGAGAGCTCGACCGTATTGATCCCGTCGATGTTTACCTCTCCGCCAACCACCCGTCCCGGGGGCTGGACCTGATTGATCAGGGAGAATGCCATCGTGCTTTTTCCACAGCCGCTTTCTCCGGCCACCCCCATCGATTCGCCTCTGGCAAGCTGGAAGCTGGCGTCATCCAGAGCCTGCACTTCACCCTTTCTGGTGAAGTAGTGGGTGGTCAAGTTCCGCACGTCGAGAACAGGATCAGCCATTTTCTCCTCCCGATACCTATTCTTGCTTCATCTTCGGGTTAACTATCCTTTCAACCGCCATGCCGGCAGAAATGAACCCAAATCCAAGTAGCGTAATTCCAAGTCCCGGCAACAGAACCCACCACCACATGCCCCGTATCGTGGCACCTGCACTGTTCGCCTCGCTGAGCATCGTGCCCCAGGTCACAACGGTCGGATCACCTAGACCCAGGACGTGCAACCCGGCAGCAGCAATGATCGCCATGGGGACCATTAACGCCGCTTCCGCGAAGGCATAGGGTAACATCTGCGGGATCATATGACCTCGGATGATCCTGGCCCCACTCGCTCCTAACGCCTCGCCGGCTTCGACGTAAGTATTCTCTCTTATCTGCAGCCCCCGGGCTCTTATGGTCTTGGCTATGCCGCGCCAGTACAGTAGGGTCATGATGAATATTACAAACCAAATACTCCGTCCCCATAATGTCGCCACTACAACCAGTATCGGGAGGGTGGGAATACCCATGACTATTTCGTTGATTCTTTGCATAAGTTCGTCGACCCATCCTCCATAGTAGGCACTTGTCATACCGAATATCAGCGCGATAATCACGGTACCGGCAGCCACGGAAAGCCCAAGTATGAGACCGTATCTGGCACCCCATATCCAGCCCCGGGCTATGTCGTGACCGCTACCGTCCGTTCCCATCATACCGTAAACCCGTCCCATGAAGATACCTTTACTATTAGTTAACTCCGTTTCCGGGCCAACGAGAAGTAATTCAAACCTGTATTCCCCATTAAGCGGTTCCGGGCTGGATAACATCTCTGTCTGTGCCTTTGCAAACGCCGTCCGGGTAACGTCTATCTCACTCTGGGACGGAGTCGCGCCTTCTTCGTAACCCTTGGCAAACCTGTGAACCTTAGTCCTCTGCTGGTTCCCACCAAACATGCTCAACCTGGTCCGAAAAGTATAACCGTCCTCTCCCTTACGCCCCTGAATCGTCTTGCTTGCAAGCTGTAACTTTTCCCCGTCCGGCCTCACCAAACTGGCTATCATCTTCGGTTGCTGATTCCCGTAGCTACCTTCTAGGTAGAAAACGACGTCCTTTGGTGGCAACTTTGTACCAAACTGGTAGTCATAGACAATTTTGGTGATGACGGATTCACTTGAAACGCTTTTTGGGTCGGATTTTTCCTGCTGGGTTGCTTTCTTCGTTCCTGGTATGAAATTTACCCAGACCGGTGGGGCACCTTTGGGGAGGTCCTTCCACCTGTCGACGTTGTCCCACTTGCGGTTCGTCTCCGGCGCAAGCGATGGAGCAAGCAGCGCAAGGACTACCATGGAAATAATCAATCCCAGCCCGATCATGCCCGTCGTTTCTCCCCGGTATTCCCTAAATACTGCTACAAAGCCCCGGAACATGTCCCTCAGTCTTTTTCGGATCATTTTACCACCTAACGCAACGAACGTGAACTACCTACTTCAACCCTGGGGTCGAGCAGGCCGTAGAGCAGATCCGCAACCAGGTAGCCAAATATGTAAATCGCGGAAGTAATAAACATTACCCCCATTACCACTGGAATATCCCCCTGCATTATCGCAACCCTCGTTAACAGACCGATTCCTGGCCAATTAAATATAACCTCGGTAATCATGGCCCCTCCAATAGACATGAGAAGCGACAATAAAGCCGAAGTCACTACAGGCGGCGCTGCAGTCCGTAGAGTATGGCCGTAAATTACCTTTCGTTCGGGTACACCTTTTGCCCTTGCAGCCATGATATAATCGTCCTGTAGAACGTCGGTAACGATATTACGCGTCACCCAGGCCCTGGCTCCGAAGATATTGAATACGATCGTTGCCAGCGGTAACGCCAGCCGATAGAGAACGCCAATATAATAATCCAGCCCGGTAGTTTGCGGAAGGGGCATGGCCGTCGAGGGAAACCAGCCTAGCTGGTAGGCAAAGATCAAGATAGCCAGCATACCGAGCCACCACATGGGCATACTTGAAGATGTCATGCCGAATATTGACAGAAACCTATCTAACTTTCCACCTGCCACCTGCGCTGCCTTTAAACCCACGACGAGGCCAAGTAAAACGTAAATAACTGCCGCTGTCGTAAACAGAAGTATTGTTCGTGGGAGCCTGGACAAAATTATATCCATTACCTGCCTGCTTCCCCCGGGTGCCGTCATCATGTATGACTGGCCGAAATCCAGGGTCATTCTATCCCATGCATCCATAAATATCCTCTTCCAGACGGGCTCATCCAGTCCCCATCTATCCCTTAGTTTTGCGATTTCGTTTTCTCGCCATTGCTTCAGTTCTTCGTCGGATAGTTGCTGTAATTCGGTGCTATTACGAACCCGAGCAGTCACCGTCTGACGGATTCTAGTCTGCAACTGCTCCTCTGACATACTGTTAAACAATGAAGAAAGAATGAGAATAACTATACCGAGGGTAACTAGGGCTTGAAAAGTCCTGAAGACTAGGTACTTCAACCTAGCTGGCATCGCTTTTCCTCCTGACTAAAACGTGTTTACTGAACGAAAATATTGTCAGGAATCCTTAGAAACCTCTATATTTTCCTCTAAATTTTGAAGGTACGCTTTAATTTACCCCAGTCCGACAACTAAAACACCCTGCTTGGCCAACTAGAGTAACTGTAGCAAGAAACTAAGACAGAGGATGAAAAAATTCAAACAAATCGACGACCGATCTCCTAATTATTCCAGCCTTTTTTCTTTTTTTTCTTGAAGCAACTGTAGAAGAAAAAAGCCAGGGTGAGGGCAAACCGACCTCCACCCTGGCTGTTATAACTCAAATTATCAATCGTCTTGATCAAGCTACCAGCTTATACCAGAACTATCGTGCTGGTCGACTCTACCACGGATGCTTCCTGGCCGGGCAGAGAGCCGACGACCTTGACTTCGTAAGCTCCCGCATCGAGATCCACTGTGGCGTCAGCGGGTATCGTCGCCTTAAAGGTACCGGGCTCCGAAAGTTCCGCCTTGGTCGAGTAAAGCAGGTCTCCTTCGGAGAGCAACCTGACTTCGACGTTTCCTTCTTCGGCCGGGGAGGACTCCTCCACAGGATAGGTCTGAGTCCTTTCCGCGCTAATGCTTACCTCGAAGTTAGAGCCTCTGGGCGTGTTCGTCGGTACCTGGATATTACCGATCGTCAGGCTGACGAACTCCAGATTCTCGCTCCAGTAATCCCAGCTGTACGGATAATCCGGATTCTCCACGACCTGGTCAAACCTCTCAAAGTTCATGACCTTGTTTTCGGCGTCGTAGTTGGTCAGCACGAACGGTCCCTGAGAGGCGTAGAAGTGGCCGTACTCGTCGTAGAATCCAATCACGCTGTCTACCTCCGAGTTCAACTCGTCCTGATCAATCGGCGCCGGAGAGTTATTCTCTTCTTTCAGGTAAGGTGGAACGTTGAAGTTTTCACTCATGCTCTCCAGGACTGCCTTGAAGTCCCTGCCCTGATTCTCGCTGATGAAGTGGACCCATTTGGAGCCTTCAGATTCCTCCCAGGTATAGGAAGATTCAAGCACTGGGGATGGATTCTCTGAAGCAACCAGTTCACCTGCGGCGTAGTTGACCTCCCAGGGTTTGAATACGTCGATATTGTAGTACATTCCGATGTGGGAATCGGCCGGGAAGGTGTAGTCACCGTAAACGGTGAACTTACCGTCACCGTGCCAGACGACGCCCTTGACCTTTTCATAGAAGGGTTTGGCCTGACCGGAAAAGCCGCTATTGAACTTTCGATCGTTTTCTCCATCCTTGTATGCCCATTCCTTGTCAAACGCCCAGGAAGCAACCAGGTCCGTATCGTCCATCATGTGACCATCGTGGAATTTCGAGAACATCCACTGATAAGTGGCACTTGTAGCTGCCTTTGTTCCTTCTTCGACCTTTTTCCACTTTCCTTCCTTGGTATCGTAATAAACTGCGTCTTCCGGAACTTCCAGCCCTCGTTGCAATTCGCCGTCAACGTACTCAAAGTCCTTGTTGATCTCCGTCCACTCTCCACGCAGTGGTCTATTAAGGCCTGTTTGAGGATCAGTCCAGTAAGAAGGATCCCGCATCAACCTCAGCAACCGGGTGGAATAGACGTCGGTCGAACCTCCGATATAGTTCCAGTTATCCATAAATAGGTTACCCTGGCTGGCAAATTCGGCGGTATCCAGTACGCCATCAAGCGTCTTAATGGTTCTAGCCGTCCATATGCTGGACCAGCCTATCTTCCCGTCAGGAACGAAGGAAGTTACCTGGTTCTTGTTATAGGGGTAGTAGTCAAAGGTCGTGGTCAGGAATACCCTGACGCTCTCTTCCAGTCCGAGGTCAATACACTTCTGAAAAGTCTCCCAGTATTCTTCCTCGGAGCTCAGCTTGCCCTGCTGTATCTTCTTGCCGTACTTATTTAGTTCTTCCTGCTTGTACTTCCAGGCGGTCTCGCCGGCAAATCCTCCGGGCATGTATCCATAAAACGGAGCGTACATCTGGAAGGCACTGAACCGTTCGAAGTACGAGTTACCGGAAGCTATCCACCCTCCCGTGTAAACGTTCCATTTTAAGTCCTTTGGGTCGGTATACCAGGCATTCTGAATTGCTTTTCTCCTGTCCCATTGCTTCCTGTCCGGCTTGATCCCGACTTTTTCAAGCTGGTCACAGTAGTACTGGCCGATCTGTTTTCTTTCGTCCTCCACCCTTATCATGACGATCGGGCTTATCGCGCTGAATTCTTCCTCGTTCGGTCCTTTATATGCCCACCAGTAACCAACCGGCGAGCCGTCCGCTTCCATCTTCTTCAGCTCGCCCTGGAGGTCAGAATCTTCCATTGCGGACTCCATCGCGTCCGTAATCATCGTCTTCGCCTTTTCAAAATCTCCGGTCGGAGTAACCCCATGTTCTTTTACTACCGGCTGGACGTATTTATCGTAAGTAGAGACGCTTTTCGCCACGGAAGTGGGCCTAACCTCCGCGTAGCCATTATAAATTTCTTCTACTATTTTCTGCCTATCCACCAGCCAGTTCATTGCGTAGCGGACTTTCTCTATGGCAAACGGGTTAAACTTCCTCTGACCACCTACTTCGGAAGTGTACTTTCCGCTAGCTGCCGGGTTAAAGTAAAGATTGTTGTAGGAGCCAGCACTCCTGATTCGCCCCAGGTTTTCGCTCATGCTTTCCGAGATTCCTTCAAATTGTTTACCCGACACGCCTTCCATAAAGAGATCGAGAGTACCTTCAGCAGTGTCACCGATACCCGTAGACTGGCTGGTCCTCACTTCCAGGTTGATCTCTTTTACCAGTTTTCCTTCTTCGTCCTGCGCAAAAACGCTGGCAAAAGAACTCAGAACTAGTATTAGTGCCAGTGAAACAACTAAAGCACTTTTATAGTTATAATTCATTTTACCCTCCTTGGCTTATTTTATTTGTTACAACATGGAACCAAGTTTTCTATGGAAACGACCAATAAACTTTTGCAGAAGAAGTAGAAGTTACCACCTCCTTGTGGCGAGCCTTTTCAACATGAGAGCGAGTCAAACTCTGTTAAATTTCTCAATAGATACTTATTTGCCCTGAACCAGTAGCAGATGGTAGTTTAAAGATTTATTACAGGTCAACTTTATGTTATATATTAAACTCAAAGATGTCAAATTCTTCCGGTAGCCAAATAAGAAGAGACTTAACCTGTGAATTTTTTACCAATCAACCCCATACAGGAAACAACCGGGCGCTTGAAAACGACTGCTTCAAACGGGAAACTAAGAACGTCGGGTTAAAAGCCCTTCACTAAATCGAATACGGCAAGCAGAGTCCTGTTCAAAAGTTAGGAAACAAAAATGAAGATAGTAACGTTTTATCTCTTGTACTTTTTCGGCCTACCGATAATACTGATTTATTTTTACTTCAAACTAAGACACCAGGCAGGGTTCGCGGATTTTCTTAGTACAGTAAACGGGAATCAGGGCAAGGAAAGTTCGGAGAGAACGGAGAAAGCTAAGAAAAAACGCCGGAGGACAAAGATCATCTTCGCCATCGTCCTCGTTTTGTTCCTCTTTTCCTGGCACCTGATAACGGCAGATCTGGTTGACCTTCGGTTTAAAGGAGAAGTAAAGTACGGGGGTGGCGGGATGTACACGGAAAACCCGGTCGTGGTTTCACTTGGCCCCACCTACAACGGAGCGGAGATCGTCCGGACCATGAAGGAGAAAGAAAGCCGCTGGCTTCCGGACCAGGTGGAGAAAGTGGTAGATCTGGATAAGCTAGCAAATTCCTGGGGCAGGATAGGAGTATACAGAACATACGATCAGAGATACGTAATTACGATTACTTACCTCTCCCCCTGGCCGGTAGTCAGGAGTTACGGTTTTCAATACGTCGAGACTGAGAACGGGGAAAAGAAGATAATAAAGAAAGAACGTAAGACGGTCTTCTACCCGCTTGACCCGGGAATAGTCGACAAAACTGCAACATTGTGATCGAACAAAATATTGCTTTGCAGGTTCCATTAACCTTAGTACTGGTTTATTTTCGCTCCTCCCGGTAGTTCGTCGATTCCAGGACACTCGATATAAGTACGAGGTTGGGTTTATCAAAATAGGGGCATCACGCAACCCCGTAGCGATACCACTCAACCCGGGCACGGCGGAACTCCTGAATTAATCACGCCGGCTGGCCAGGAAGGACTTCAGTTCGGCCTCGGTTTTATCGAGTC
>CAZNVA010000043.1:0-9819 GCA_964576335.1 uncultured Thermotogae bacterium
ACCGCCGGTACTTTCGCCCGACTTGCTGTCGAGCAACAGCGCGTCGGCTGCCGAATCGGCTAGATCCCTTGCCTTTTCTAGCAACCTTGCCTCCTTCCCGGCTACCGGCAAGAGGGTAATCAGGTCAGTGGACTGCGGCGTTTCCTCCTTTATTTCTTTTAGTCGATTTGGACTTAGTGGTACGTGTACCTGTAACAGGTCGGGTTTGACTTGCTCGGCGAGTGGCTTCAGCTCCTTCGGGTCCGATTCGGTCGTGACTGCAACCGTACTCGTGAATGGTGCTGTGTCGTCGACCAGTCGTGCCGCCAGCCCGGGGCTGATCTCCCGGGAGGACTCCGGGGCCGAAACTATGAAACCGACTGCGTCGGCCCCCGAGGCCGCTTCGACGTCATCCTTGCTCTTATTGCCGCAGATCTTTACTTTAACCATCCGAAACCCCCGTAAGTTCTTCCAGTAGTTGTTTGGGGTTTTCCGACCGGGACAGGGCCGTTCCAACCAGGAAGGCGTCACCGCCCGAATCGTTCAGGTATTTCAGGTCGCTTTTCCCGGAGATCCCGCTCATCGACCAGACGGGTCGATCCTTGCTTGAGTTCGTTAATACCTCTTTCGTGGTGGAAAGGTCGACTTCCAGGCTTCTCAGGTCCCTGTTGTTAATTCCGATCATGTCGGCCTCTGTCTTTAGGGCCATTTCGTATTCCCGGAGATCGTTCGTCTCGAGCAGGACTTCCAGCCCGAGGTCGTGGGCATAGGCAACCGCCTCTTCCAGTTTGAATTCGGTCATATTCCTTTCGAACAATCGATAGATAAGCAGAACGGCGTCCGCTCCCATTTCGTTCCCCGCTCCAATCTGTCCGTAATCCAGGACGAAGTCCTTCATCAGCGTCGGTAAACCCAGTTCAGAGACGACCGCCAGGTTCCCCAGTGACCCGCCAAAGTAGTCCGAGTCGGTCAGTGCGGAAAACCCGGCGGCTCCAGCCCGACGGTAGAGTTTCGCCAGTTCTTCAACGTTTGTTCCTTCCGGAATGAGCCGGCCTCCCGAGGGCGAGGCCGGCTTGATTTCCGTAATCACCGGAAACTCCTTCCCACTTGTTATGGCTTCGACAAAAGAGTTTTTATCTCTTTCCGGTTGATCGTCCCCGGATATACGGTAGTATCCAGACTCCATTCTTCCTCTTGTTGCGGTGACCAGTTCTTTCAGTACGTCCTTCATCGTTATTTACCACCAAAAAATTTCTTCTCCAGCCGGGAGAGCTCCTCCGGGTCGCCGGTGGCTTCGACGAGTTCCTGCAGGGCCCGATAGGCTCTTCCCGACTCCAGCGCGTCTTCAGCGATTCCGATCCCTTCGGCGATTGATTGGGCACCACCGGCTACGTAGATTCCGGCGGCCGAGTTCAGCAGGACCACGTCCCGGGCCGGACCTTCCGTTTTTCCGTTCAAGATTTCCAGTGCCAGCCTTGCACTTTCCTCGGGCGCCACGTCACCGATCGCTTCCGGGTCAACTTCCGGCAGGTCGAAATCGCCGGGATGGATTCGGTAGTGGGAGATTTTACCGTGCTTCAGTTCGCCGACGTAGGTTTCTCCCGCCGTGGATATCTCGTCTATCCCCGGTTCGCCGTGGACCACGAGCGCTCTTTTTACTCCGAGCTTCCTGAGCACCAGCGGGAACTTCTCGACGAGTTCGGGATCGTAAACCCCCATCAGGTGCCGCTCGGCCGAGGCCGGGTTGGTCAGAGGGCCGAGAAGGTTGAATACGGTTCTCACTCCGAGCTCGCGGCGCGGCTTTGCGGCGTGTTTCATCGCGGGGTGAAAACGCGGGGCGTAAAGAAAACCGAGACCGGAGGTTTCGATTGCCTTTTCGATTCTACCCGGGTCCGAATCCAGCTCCACGCCTAGTGCCTCCAGGAGGTCGGCGCTGCCGCTCCGGCTCGTGTTCGACCTGTTCCCGTGCTTTGCCACCGGATAACCGGCACCGGCCACCGGAAAGGCGCTAATCGTCGAAATGTTGAAAGTTTTTACGCTGGAACCACCGGTACCGCACATGTCGACGAGTCCGTGATCGACGTCCGGTTTCAGCCCGATGCTCTTCTGGCGCATTATTTCGGCGAAGGCGGCTATTTCCTCCGGGGATTCCCCCTTTGCTCTCAGTCCGGCAAGCAACGCACCTATGTTCGTTTTGCTGGCGTTTCCGCTCATCAGCTCGTTCATGGCTCCTCGGGCGGTCTCCGGTTCCAGGCCCTCTCCTGCAATAACTTTCTCGATTGCTTCGGTCATGGTGGTCATTATTCCTCACTCCCGGTTAGCTTCAAAAAGTTATGGAGAATGTCTTTCCCGTGTTCGGTAAGTACGGACTCCGGGTGGAACTGAACCCCGTAAATTGGATAGTTTAGGTGTCTTATTCCCATTATTTCTCCCTCCGGAGTTCTGGCGGTTACCTCCAGTTCTTCTGGCAGGGATTCGGGATTAAGCGCAAGAGAGTGGTACCTTGCTGCCTTAAACGGGTTGGGTAACCCCTGGTAGACTCCCTTCCGGTCGTGGTTGACCATGCTGGTTTTTCCGTGGTTAATTTCGCTGGCGCTGACGACTTGCCCGCCGAAAGCAAAGCCGGCTCCCTGGTGGCCGAGGCAGACGCCCAGGGTCGGTACTTCCGGAGACACCCGACGGAGGATTTCGAGCGAAAGACCAAAATAGCGGGTTTTTTCCGGTCTTCCCGGCCCGGGAGAGATAATGATCCCTTTTGGTTGCAGTTCCTCGAGCTGGTCCAGTTTCAGTTCGTCGTTTCGGAATACGAGCGGATCCCGCCCCAGTTCGCCGAGGTACTGGACCAGATTGAAGGTAAACGAGTCGTAGTTATCGATTACTGCGAAACGATTGAGCTTTGAACTATCCGGTTGCACCGGAATCACCTCCGGCAAGAGCGCTCTTCATTGCTGCCAGCTTGTGGTTTATCTCTTCCCACTCTGATTCCGGGTCCGAGTCGGCAACTATGCCGGCACCCGCCCGGAGCGAGAGTTTGTCGCCCCGGGTAAATAGGCTTCTTATCGTAATACAGGAATCGATGTCGCCGGAAAAGGAGAGGTAACCAACTGCGCCGGCGTAGGGGCCTCTCGGCGTCAGTTCGAGTTCGTCGATTATCTCCATGGCCCGAATTTTTGGTGCGCCGGAGACGGTACCGGCCGGGAACAGCGAGCCAAAAACTTCGCTGGCGGTTTTGGCCTCTTTTACCTCCCCGGTCACTCTGGATACCAGGTGCTGGACGTGGCTAAACTCCTTGATCTCCATGTATTCGGGGACGCTGACCGAGCCGTAAGCGGAAACGCGACCGACGTCGTTCCGGGCCAGGTCCACCAGCATGTTGTGTTCTGCCCTTTCCTTTTCGTCGGATAACAGTTCTTCCGCCAGCTGTTCTTTTTCGGCGTCGGTATCTCCGAGCTGTCTGGTGCCGGCGATCGGGTAGGTCGTTATCTCTCCGTTCCTGACGGAGGCCAGTTTTTCCGGGCTGGAACCGATTACTCTTTCTTGACCGAATTCCAGGTGGTACATGTAGGGGGAAGGATTTATCCGGCGAAGCCTTTCGTAAGCCGTTAACGGGTCTCCTTTGTATTCTCCCTGCAGTTTCCGCGAGAGCACCGTCTGGTAGATATCGCCGGAGTGGATATACTCCCGGGCCCGGTTTACGGCCTGCTTGAACTGGTTCTTCTCGAAATCCGAGTTTAACCGGGAAAGTTCCAGTTGTTTTCTCTCCTGGTTCGAGTTCGATTGGTGTAATTCTCTTAATTTGGCGGAGCGGTCCTCTCCGCAGGAAAAGTAAGTTAACTGATCGTTTCTCGAGTCGTGGACAAGTCCGTCGAGGTACAGCCCCATTTTAAAATCTGGGAAGCGGGGTCGAGTATCGCGGGTAGGCAGATCCTCGAGGTACCGGATGAGGTCGTAGCTTACGTACCCGACGAGCCCCCCAAGATAACTGGCCGAAGGTGGGGCGGGAATTCTTTCGAATTCTCTCTCGAGATTTCCCAGGATTTTTAGCGGATTGGAACTCCGGGCTATAACTCTTCCATCGGCCGTCAGGACGCCATTCTCGAACTGAAGGACCGTTGTCGGACCGAAACCGAGGAAGGTTCTTTTCGCGAGCTCTTCCGGTCCGGTTGAGCTCTCGAGGATGAAGCTGGTGTCGAACTTGCCGTGGATGCTTTCATAAATTTCAAAAGGGTCGGAAACATTCCAATTAAGTTGCTTGCGGACCAATTCCTCTTTGTTCCTGCAGCCGGACAGGATCCGGCTTAAAAGTCCTTGATCTCTAAGCTGGGTCCGGCGATCCGGCGAGCCAAACCCGATCACCCTTGTTGCTTTCCGTAACTTTCTTCATGCTGCACCTCCGTTTAGCTTGAGTAAATTAAATAAGAATGGTAAAAATAAAAAAACTATGGGAAAACTTCCCATAGTATAGCTGGATTGGAGCTTGAAGCGTGAGGCCCTCACTCCAACCTTACTGCTGCCAGGACCAGATAGCTGTGGTGGTAATTAACTTTTCGTCCAGTTTCACCCCCGTTTTTACGTTAAACATAAATGCACTCTCCTCTATTATTGCTAATTGACCAATATTCTATACCACCTCCCGTTGATAATCAAGCCGGGCTTCTTTATATCCGCTAACGCCGACTAATGTTTTCCTTCCAGCCCGAGGAGCGAGCGCGTGTAGTGAAACGGCTCGTGTGCCTCGTCCAGGTCAAGCAGAAAATCGTCCGCCCAGCTTGGCAGGTCCTCGTTGCTTACTTTCTCTCGCAATTCGTTCCACCTGTTTCTTTTTTCTTCCTCGGGCATTTCTATGGCCCGCTTTATTGCGTCTGCGACTTCTACGGGATCGTACGGGTTAACTGCTATGGCTTCCTCGAGCTGTTCGCTTGCTCCGGCAAACTCGGAGAGTATCAGGACTTTGGGCTCCCGGTTGGCGGCGACGAATTCCTTGGCGACGAGGTTCATCCCGTCCAGACCCGGCGTGACCAGGCCGATGTCGGCGGCGCGGTATTCGGCAATCAGGTCGCGCTGGGCTACCCCCTCCCAGAAGAGGGTAATCGGTTCCCAGTCGTGCCGGCCAAATTTTCCGTTGAACTCGGATACTCCCCTGTTGATCTCGTCCTTCTCCATCTGGTACTCGGTAATACCGTTCCGGCTTTCCGGAGTACGCTGTATCAGGGATACTTCCCCCCGGTACTTCGGGTTCTTCTCTACAAATTTCTCAAACGACCTTATTCGTTCCGGAATCCCTTTTGTGTAATCCTGTCTGTCCACACCGAGCACTATGGTTTCCGAATCGTACTTGCCCTTTATTGCCCCTTCTCTCCCGTCGGTATCCGTCCTGTCGAAAAAATCGAAGTCGACTCCCAGCGGATAGGCTCCGACGAATGTTTCGTCCCCGTCGAACTGGAACCGACCACCTTCTCGGGAATTCGCACCAAGTTTTTCCGCACAATCAAGCAGGTTATCCACGTAGGATTGGACGTGCAGGCCGACGAGGTCGGCTGCCGCGAGCCCTCTGAGGATTTCTTCTCTGTGCGGAATTTTCAGGAAGTTCTCCCAGGGCGGCCAGGGAATGTGCCAGAAAACGCCGATCTTTGCCTCCGGTAACTCGTTTCTGATCAACCGCGGCACCAGGGCCAGGTGGTAGTCGTGTACCCAGATAGTATCCCCTTCTTCGTAGTTATCGAGTACGGCCCGGGCGTAGTCCTTGTTGCTGGGAAGGTAGCCCTGTTTCCAGTACTGAGCCTCGTTTTCAAGGTCGGCTTTGCTCGGAAAGGAGTGACATATCGGCCATAATACTCGGTTGGCGTAACCGCGATAAAAGTTTTCGTACCGGTCTTCGGGGAAGTCCAGTCGTTCAAGCAAGTATCCTTCTCCGGAACTTTCGGCCGATTCCGGAACCCGTATTTTGCCTTCAGAATTTACCACTTCGAAATCCTTTTCGCCCCTTCCGTAAGCGATCCATACTCCCCCGGTTTCTCTCATCTGGGGGTTCATAGCGGTGGTTAACCCGCCTTCTACTTCTTTGCAACTTGGTTTCCCGTCTTGACCTTCTACGTGCTTGTACGGCTCGGCGTTGGACACGACGATGAGTTTACCATCGGCACGGTTCATTTTATCCCTCCTGGATCCTGTTCAACCGGAAAACTCGGACGGTCACGTTTGGTAGTTGCCCCGAACCTGGACTTAATTGGTGCCTATTTCCATATATCTTAATGAAAAGAGTACTATCGACTGGAAAAGTTAACGGCGTTCCGGGTCGAATAGCTGACCGTAATACCTAACTAAATCATCGGGTTACTGCCATTCCGGAAAGGAAAACGAGTTGAATGGCTGTCTTGAAGTATTACGCCCCCATTAATCCAGGGACGTCTGGTTCTAAAGGGTTGATGTTTTTTCGGGCGTCGATGCAATGCGCCGTGAAAAGGTACGAACTTCGTTTTACAAGATTTGTTGTCCCGAACTGCGTTGCCGAAAAGTCAATTAGACGGGCCGACGAATCGGCCCGTCGTCGAACTATTCTATTTCTACTTCTACGGTTTCTTCCTCAGTCAGGGATTCGCTCAGATCCACGCTTACGTCGAGCACGCCATCCTCGAAAGTGGCACTGAGCTTTTCCGGGTCCTTGACTTCTTCCGGCAAACCGAAAGTGCGTCTAAACTTTCCATAGCGTCGTCCACGGTGGATGTAGTTTGCTTCCTCTTTTTCGTTTCTCTGCCTCGTTTCCCCGGTTACTATTAGTTGATTGCCTTTCACCTTAGTATCTATGTCTTCCTTGCCGAGTCCCGGCAGTTCCATTTCGTAGTGTAATACTCCGTCTTCCTCGTATATATCGGTATTACCGAACCTACCCAGGCTGGAACTTCCGAAGAAACTTCTGTCCAGATCCTGGAAGAGTTCGTCCAGCAGACCTCCACTACTGAAGGGAGATGGTACGCGATCACTCGATTCGTCACGACTGTTTGGAAGAGCCATTGTTGCCACCTCCGTTGTTTTTTAGCAGAGTGTCGTTTACTTTGCTAATTTTATTATAAAGGTGAATCTTTTTTTGTCAAGACCCCGATAACGATTAACTAAACCAGTCCTATCGGCTTTTCGGTCGGCTAACGGAGTCCTTGAACTGGGTGAAAGGGATCAGGTTTTTTTAGGATCCCAGTGTGAACATTTTCAGCCAGTGTGAACATTTTAAAGACTTAGGTTGTGAAATTGACTTGAATGAATTATCCTATATTCACAATGAATAATAACAAAGATAATTACTCTTCACTCCATTCGTTATCGGAAGAAGCGGGGAGAAATCTGGCCGGGGAAATTCCAGGTGAAACTTCAGTAGAGGCGCTTGCGAACTTGATGCAGGCTTTGAGCGACCCGACGCGAGTCAGGATAATTTTCCTTCTTACCAAAGAGGAACTGTGCGTGCACGATCTTGCAACCTTGATCGGGGCCACGCAGTCCTCGATTTCACACCACCTGAAGACCCTCAGGTTAAACGACCTGGTCGAATCGCGCCGGGACGGAAAGACGGTTTATTATTCTCTGGCGGATGAACACGTTGCCGGTCTCTTCGAGGAATGCATGGAGCACGTAAACCGGGAATAAACTCGGTTCAGGACTATATTTTTGCATCCGGGGTCGCCAAACTCCCGGAAAATGTGGTGTTAGTTTCTCTAGCGCTTAAATCTTAACTCACTTCGATCGAGGAGTTCCTGGCTCAACCCTGGCAGACGGTTATCTGGTTTGACTGTTCCTCGGGTACCCCGCAGTAATGCATTAGTTCCGGGTTTTTCTGTATAGTGCGGCAGATTTCACAGATTCTTTCCGAAAGATCATCAACTCTTTTCTCGACGAGATCTTCCGCAAGTTCCGTTATCATGCCGTAAGTTCTCGGATCCTTCTTGCTAATCTTTCCTCGCTTTTCGCTCACGTACTGGGATACGGCTGCCTGGCTTATGCCGAGTAAGTTGCCCGTCTCCTGTTGAGTTAAGTTCATCTCCACCAGCTCCCGCGAAAGGCAGGCGCGAATGCAGGGTACTATATGCCATATAGCGACTTCGCAGGGTTGCTTGGGAGCTTTACTGGATTCGGTTCCGATCTCACCTGTTTTAAGCTGCTCTTTTGCCATGTTTGACAAATCACCTTTTCATATTATATGCTGACTCCGGGCCGAGCGAAGCAACGTTGTCTCCGGCTCAAGTTCACTCAAGTTCAATAGTAATATCAATCCTGATCTGACCATCGATAACTTCACGTTTCCGGATAGATGGTAACGAAATTAAGGGCCCACAACAACTACGCCGCAATTTATCAAGAAGCTTAACGTGTTCCGGGATACTGAATAGGGTAAATCTCGCCCCATATTTTCCAGTATTGAAACGAATATCATTATTGTTATAATAATTACAATTGTTATAAGATCGGAAACGGGCACAGGAAATAGGGTATTTGTCGTCACTACTTTGTTTCCGTTGATTATTTTTTTCGGCTGATTTGGTTACTCCGCAGGTTGACTCGGTTTTAGCTCAAGTGGTGGACCATGGAACTGGACATTAATTTTGATTCCGACGTTTTGGAGAAAGAGGGAGCGGAAGCAAGCAGTGTGGCTTCCCTGCAGCTTTTGGTAAAAAACGGGGACGGCGAAGAACGAAGGATCGAATTACCGGAAGTCCGCTTCCTCGAGGTCGAAGGAGAATCCGGGGTCAGTCCCCGCGGTCAGGATAGGGCAAAGCTCTGGAAAAAGGTCAGCGAATGGTTGATCGAACTCGTGATTACTCGCCATCCGAAAGTAAAGAGCCGCGAGTGGGATAACAGGGTTAAAGCCGAGAAGTGGTATATGCACCGAGAGGAAAAACCGGATTATTACAGCTGGCAGGAAGACGAGGAGACGCTGAAGGAAATTCGGCCAAAGTACTCGTCGGTTAAGACCGCCCTTATCGAAAAGGTTGGCAGGCCGACAAGACAGGACTTCAAGGACCTCTTGCCTCACGAGTACGACGATCCGGGTTTGAGCGAGAGAGGGCGAGAGGCCGTCCGAGATCTAAAAGCAGTTTTTGGCACGGAAATTTTGAGCGTAAAGGAGTAAAGGAGAAGCAGGTACACCCGGGTGGAGGTGGTTATTGAGACTTCACTCTGAGAGATTCCGGTTGGAGTTGGTTCGTTTTCAATATAATTTATACACGGAGGTCCTATAATGACTGAAGAACTCAAGGAAGAAGCAGAAGTCAACGAAGAAGAAGGTCTGCTTGAGAGCCTGAACAGGCGTGATTTCATCAAAGGTGCCGCGGCAGCAGTTGGTGGCATTGCTTTTAGCTCCATGGCCGTTACGAACTTCGAAGCGGCCGCCCAGAACGGTCAGGATTACGTTATAGTGGCAGAAGTTGTTAAAGGAAGTTCCGGTTCGGTAGGAAAACCCTGTGACCTGACGAGTACGTTTAAGAAGGGTGAACAGATCGTCTGGCACGCCGTCGTCTTTAGCGGCCAGACCGGTGCCAAGATAAACGATCACGGCGAAATTAAGGACCGGGGGCTCAAGCTTCAGGTCGAACTGGAAAACGGCGAGACGGTTGATATGCACCATAGCGAACATCCGCCGGACGGCTCCCCGAAGATTTACTACTGGGGCGGCTCCTGGAAGATTTCCCCTGGTGCTTCTACCGGTAACATGACTTACAGCATTACCGCGGAGGACAAGGAAGGCCGCACGGGAAGGCTCGAGATGTTTGGCGACAAGAACGTTGATACTTTCCCGCACGTGCTTACGATAGAAGAAAGATAAACCGAGCTTAACTTTAGGACATTTTGAAAAAA
>CAZNVA010000044.1:0-9547 GCA_964576335.1 uncultured Thermotogae bacterium
GCTTTCCGTCCTGGATTCTTAACTGGTTGTCCGAAATCAACGGGTATAATAAAATTAATCCATGAAATACGTAACGACATCCGAAAAAGTGAAAGAGCTGGACCGAAGGGCCGTCGAGGATTGGGGTATTCCCGCCTCGGTCCTGATGGAGAATGCGGGAAGAAATGCAACCGAGCTCATCGATGAGGAGCTGTCACCTGAATCCAACCGTGTTCTGGTTATCGCGGGTAAAGGGAATAACGGCGGTGACGGTCTGGTTGTTGCCAGGCGTTTACTCGACCGCGGCTACCAGGTCGAGGTTTTCGTCCTCGGCGACCGCGGCGAGCTATCTCCTGAAACCGGCCGGAACGCCAAGATACTGGAAAGGATGACGGAAAAAGTCCGTTACTGCTCCCCCGATTACGCGGGGCTAATTCGGGAAGTTGAATCGAACCCCTCCGTCATCGTCGATGCAATTTTTGGTATCGGGATAGAAGGTGAGTTGCGGGGAAGCTACCCCGAGCTCGTTGCCCGGATCAACGATTCCGAGTCCAGAAAAATTGCAATAGATTTACCTTCCGGCCTTCCGGCTGACACCGGTGACCCGCCGGGCAAAGCGGTCAAAGTGGATTTAACTATCACGATGGGCCTCTACAAACAGGGAACGCTGCGACCGGAAGCACGCGATTACGTCGGACGACAGGAGGTCGTCTCGGTCGGTTATCCGCAAAAGCTGGTCCGTGGCGTTCCGGGTCTGTGGCCCGGTCTGAACGACGAACTCGCTCGGCACTTGCTGCCCGATCGACCCGCCGGAGGCCACAAAGGCGACTTTGGCAGGTTGCTCGTTGTCGGGGGATCGGATGGAATGACGGGAGCCCCCCTGCTGGCAGCGGAAGCGGGACTGCGTTCCGGCGCCGGCCTGGTGTTTCTTGCCGGACCGGAGTCGCTGAACGACGTGTTTGCTTCGAGCCTGCGGGAGGCGCTGTCGGTACCGGTGTCGGACAGGGAGGGAGCTTTCTGCCCGGAAAGTCTGGACGATCTCCTCGAGGCCGCTGAAGGCAAGGACGCACTGGCCGTCGGGCCCGGAATTGGGCGGAGGGAAGGCACGGGTCAGGTCATTCGAAGCCTGCTCGGGCGTACTTCTCGGCCGGTAGTTCTGGATGCGGATGGTATCGTCGGTTTTTCCGATAACCGGGAAGAGTTGAAGGACCTGGATAAAGCGGTATTGACCCCCCATCCCGGAGAGCTTGCTCACCTCCTCGGAACGAATCCGAAGGAAGTCGACAGAAGGAGATTTGAACTCGTACCGGAACTGGCTGATGATTGGGGGCTTACTCTCTTGTTAAAAGGAGTGCCGACCGTCATTGCTTCGGCCGATGGGGACCTGGCTCTGGCAAATTGCCCGAACAGCGGAATGGCCAAAGGTGGAAGCGGGGACGTGCTGACCGGCCTGATCGGGAGCTTTCTTGCCCAGGGTCTACCGCCCTTCACCGCGGCGAGGCTGGGAGCCTGGCTTCACTGTCGTGCCGGAAAACTTGGGGCAGCGGAGCACGGAGTTGATTCGCTTCAGCCCGGCGACACGATCGAAACCCTCGGTCCGGTGCTTTCCGAATGGAGAAACCCGGGAGGCTCCGGCTCATGAAATACGATCTAATTGATACTCATGCCCACCTGGATATGGATAGGTACGACGGCGATAGGTCCGAGGTGATAAGGAGGACCGAGGAGGCCTCCGTAGGTTTTATCAACATGGGCCTGGATTTACCGTCAAGCTATAGATCGATTGAGATGGCAAGAGAAAACAGCAACGTTTACGCTGCGACCGGGTTTCATCCACACGAGGCCGACAGGCTCGACGCCCCGGCGCTGAGCGAGCTTGCCGAGTTAAGCCGTTCCGACGTGGTCAGGGCAATTGGCGAGATCGGGCTCGATTACTACCGGGAAAATTCGCCGCGTGACGCCCAGAGAAGGGCCTTTCGGGCTCAGCTCGACCTGGCCGTGGCGCGGGATCTGCCCGTCGCGATCCATAACCGGGACTCCACCGATGATCTGCTGAGTACATTAAAGGGTAGAACGGACCTTCCGAGTGGCGTAATCCACAGCTTCTTCGGGGACGAGGAGCTCGGGCGAGATTTTATCGAACTCGGCTTTCACCTCGGGTTGAGCGGACCGCTGACTTTCGACGGAGAGGAGGAATTACGGGCCGCCGTTCGGGAGTTACCGCTGGAAAAGCTCGTCCTGGAAACCGATTCTCCCTTCTTGACCCCGGTACCGCACAGGGGAAAACGAAACGAGCCCCGTTATGTCGAATTCGTCGCCAGGCAGGTGGCGGAGATAAAGGACTTGCCCGTGGAAGAGGTAAAAGAAGCCACCAGTGATAACGCCAGGAGGTTATTTGACTTAAATGAGTACTAACCCGGCCGCGCTAGGTATGAAGTTAGGGGCTCATCTCTCGATTGCCGGCGGTATCGACAAATCCGTCGACCGAGCTGCCGAGCTGAACGTAAATGCCTTTCAGATATTTTCCCATAACGTCAGGTCCTGGAGTTCCAGGGACCTCCGGGAAGAGGAAGTAAAAAACTTCAAGGAGAAAAGTGAGAAAAACGAAATAGAGTACGTCGTCGCCCACACGAGCTACCTGCTAAATCTGGCTTCCCCGAAGGACGAGCTGTGGGAGAAGTCCAAAGACGGCCTCAGAGAGGAGATAAGACGGGCGAACGAACTCGGGTTGGACTCGATCAATACCCATATAGGTGCGCATACCGGTTCGGGCCTGGAGGCCGGTCTCGACAGGCTGGCGAAAGCTCTGGCGGAAGTTATCGAGTCTCCGGAGTTTCAGGACTCGAGTGTAGAGCTGTTGCTGGAAAATACCGCCGGAAGCGGGACGACGCTCGGTGCCGATTTCTCTGAGCTGGCGAGGACGCTCGAGGCTTTAGGGCGCCCGGAACGCTGTGGCGTCTGTATCGACACCTGCCATGGCTTTGCGGCGGGTTACGATTTCAGTTCGACCTCGGGGCTTGATAACGTACTGCATGAGTTCGACGAGCAGATCGGTCTGGAAAACCTCGGGTTGATCCACCTGAACGATTCCGTGGGAGAGCTCGGGTCGAACAAGGACAGGCACGCCCACATCGGAGAAGGCAATATCGGCGAGGCAGGCTTTTCCGCCCTGGTAAACGATTCGCGCCTTCAGGGGGTTCCTCTCGTCCTGGAGACACCGAAGGAGGAAATAGACGGCAGGGAGGCCGACAGGGTCAACCTAGATAAGATAATGGAACTGAAGGAATGATTTGCTCTTCTCTTCCCAGTATTCTCGAGGAAACAGCGTCAAAAGTTGATATATTTTCCACCTTCTATTAAAATTCTTCTTGAATAAATACTTGGGCACAACCGATCAACTGCGGGTATTTGGATGGGCTGGTTCCGGCTTAATTGGTCTGTTAATACAGCATAAATCGAAGTCATTGCTTTTAAAAAGTCTAACTGGAGGTATGGGATATGGAAATTTTAAAAGTGGCATCAAGTTCCAATCCTAATTCCGTAGCCGGGGCGATTGCCGGAGCAATTGAGTCGGATGGCATAGTTGAAGCCCACTCGATCGGGGCGGGAGCAGTGAATCAGACAGTAAAAGCTATAGCTATTGCCCGCCGCTTGCTGGATGGGGAAGAGGAAAAGTTGAGCGTTATCCCTGGTTTCATCGATCTGGAAATAGATGGCGAGGAAAAGACGGGGATCAAATTCGTAATTAATCAAAAAGGGGATTAACGACGACTCCGATTCCGGATTGTCTTCTCTCCCTTAACTCTTTCATGGAGTTCGTGTACTTCCGTATTTACAATTTGTGATGATCAAAAGAGAAATAAGAAGGGTATTAGCTAAAAGATTGCGGGAACTCGGGTTTGGGGTCGACGGGAAGGACGTCCCCGTTGATGTCCCTTCCAACCCGGAGTTTGGTGATTACGCGTCAAGCATTGCCCTGGAGCTCGGTTCAAAGAACGAGGAGTCACCGAGGGAGCTGGCCGAGAAAATAGCCGGCGGAATCGACTTCGACGGCTTTCGCGATATCTCGGTTGCCGGCCCGGGGTTTATCAATTTTGAGCTTTCCTCTTCACTTTTCACCAGGACCTTAACCAGAATTATCTCGGAGCAGGACCCGCTTGTTGACCTGCCAGATTCTTCCGACAGGAGGATTCAGATAGAGTTCGTATCTTCAAACCCAACCGGACCGCTTACCGTCGGTCACTGCAGGCAGGCAGTGCTGGGAGATATCCTGGCGGCCCTGTACGAACGCCTGGGTTATTCCGTAGATAAGGAGTACTACTTCAACGACGAAGGCAGGCAGATGGACCTCCTGGCGCGAACTCTCTGGGCTCGATACAGGCAGGCGCTGGGTGAGGAGGCGGAAATACCCGAGGACGGCTACAAGGGCGATTACCTGGTTGATATTGCGGAGGATATCGCCGCGGAAGAGGGTGACAGCTATCCCGAATGGGACGAAGCCGCAGCGGAATACTTCAAAAGCCGGGGGCTGGACGAGATGGTCGACAGGATAAAGGACGACCTGGCTTTACTCGGCGTAGAATTCGATAACTGGTTTCGGGAGTCGAGCCTGCACGAGGAAGGGGAAGTCGAGAAAGTGCTTGAAATCCTCGCCGATCGGGACGGCACTTACCGGAAGAACGGTGCGCTCTGGTTGAAAGCCGAAGAGGAAGGAGGGCCGCAGGACGTCGTTCTGGAGAAAAGCAGCGGCGAACCGACCTATCTTCTCCCGGATATAGCTTACCACATGGACAAGTTCGACAGGGGGTACGATTTTGCCCTGGTCCTGCTTGGTGCCGATCACCAGAGGCACGTGGAAAACATGAAGGCGGCGCTGAGCAAACTGGGCCTGCCGGACGACTTTTATCAGGTACTGGTCAACCAGTTCGTTAGCCTCTCGGACGAGGGCGGAATCAGGAAGATGTCCACGAGGGAGGGCGAATTCGTGACTCTGCGAAGCCTGGTCGAGGACCTGGGCAGGGACGTCGTCCGTTACTTCATGGCTGAGAGGAAGCCGGAAAGCCACCTCGAGTTCGATTACGAGCTCGCAAAGGAAGAATCCATGGATAACCCGGTTTACTACCTGCAGTATGCCCATACGAGGATAGCGAGTATATTCCGTGAGGCCGAAAGCGAAGGATTCGCTCTCGACAATTTATCGGAAGGGCTTGAGTCCGGGGTTCTGGTCGAATCCGAGGAAAAGGAACTGATCAAGCTCCTGGACGAGTTTCCGGAAACCGTCGAACTGGCCGCGGAGGATTACGGGCCCCATCATCTGGTCAGTTACGGGGAAGAGCTTGCTTCCGTCTTCCACCAGTTTTACAACAAACATCGCGTACTTGTCGACGACGAGGTGCTCAGTCGAGCTCGCCTCGGCCTCTGTAGCGCCGTGCAGCTGATCCTGCGCGAACTGCTTGAGATAATCGGCGTTTCTGCACCGGAGGAAATGTAATCCAGGAATGGAAATACAGTGTCTTGGTTGTTTTAGAATGAATGCTACTTATCCGAATGAATTTCTGAACGAAAACGGCTTATTTCAGGAGGAAACGAGCCGATGAGCTGGTTTAACAGGTTAAAACAGGGATTAAAGAAGACGCGAGATAACCTTATTGGTCGGGTCGAGAGCGTAATCGGCGGCTACAGCAGGATAGAGCCCGAGCTGCTCGACGAAATCGAAGAGTTGCTGGTCACCGCGGATATCGGCGTCAATACGGCCATGGAAGTAATCGATCACGTTAAGGAACGGGTAGAAGAAGAGGATGTAACGGATCCGGATCGGCTGGAAGACTTTCTCAAAGCCGAGTTAAAGGAGAGGCTTGCCGGAGCGGAGGAGCCGCTGACGCTCCGAGAGGACGGCCTAACCGTTGTCCTGATGATGGGTGTGAACGGATCGGGAAAAACTACGACCATTGCGAAGATCGGTGAGAAGTACGTTTCGCAGGGTAAGGACGTAGTTTTTGCCGCAGCGGATACCTTTCGGGCGGCGGCTATAGAACAGCTCGAGTTCTGGGCCGATAAAGTCGGAGCGACCCCGATCAGCCACGACATCGGGGCCGACCCTTCCGCCGTGGCTTACGACGCGGTCGAGTACTCGCTCAACAACGACGCCGACCTGCTGCTTATAGATACTGCCGGCCGGTTGCAGACGAAGCATAACCTGATGGAAGAACTAAAAAAGATAAATAGAGTCGTGGAAAAGAAGCTGGATAGGGGTATCGAAGAAAAGCTGCTGACGATCGATGCGACCAACGGACAGAACGGAGTATCTCAGGCGGAAAAGTTCGACGAAGCCATAGGCTTGACCGGAATTATCCTCACCAAGCTGGATGGAACGGGCAAAGGTGGGGTAATATTCCGCATCGTCGACGAGTTTTCCGCTCCAATAAAATTGATCGGTGTTGGCGAAGACGAGAAGGATTTGCACGAGTTCGAAAGAGAAGAATTTGTAGAAGCACTGTTTAGATAATTCCTATAGAATTAACAGGAGGTTAATTTATGGAAAACGTCTATTTCTTTGGTGGCGGAGAAGCCGACGGCTCGGAAGAGCTCGAGGACATTCTCGGCGGTAAGGGTGCCAACCTGGCGGAAATGACGAACATTGGCATACCCGTACCGGCTGGATTCACTATCTCCGCTGAAGTTTGCCAGTACTATTACAGGCACGATGAACAGTATCCGGAAGGACTGGAAGAGGAAGTCGAGGAAAACCTGAGACAGCTGGAAGAGGAAAACGGAAAGGACTTCGGAGATCCGGAGGACCCGCTGTTGCTCTCGGTTCGTTCCGGTGCCGCCGTTTCGATGCCCGGAATGATGGATACCGTACTCAACGTTGGACTGAACGAGAATACTTTGGAAGGTCTCGTCAAGCGGACGGGAAACGAGCGGTTCGGCTGGGACTCCTACCGCCGCTTGATCCAGATGTACGGCGAGGTCGTCAAGGGAATCGAGGCTCGTGAATTTGACGTCGCACTGGAAGACATCAAGGAAGAGAAGGGTGCGGAGAACGATACCGACCTCGACGTAGACGATCTCAAGGAGGTCGTCGACAAGTTCAAGGAAATTTACGAGGAGAACCTTGGAGAGAAGTTCCCGACCGACCCGATGGACCAGCTCTGGGGTGCAATAGATGCCGTATTTGGCTCCTGGAACAATCCGAGGGCAATAAAGTATCGGAATATAAATGACCTGCCCCACGATGCGCTCGGCACGGCGGTCAACGTACAGACGATGGTTTTCGGTAACACGGGCAAGAACTCCGCCACGGGCGTTGCCTTCACGCGAAACCCCTCTACGGGCGAGAAGAAGCGCTACGGAGAGTACCTGAAGAACGCCCAGGGCGAGGATGTTGTTGCCGGCGTGAGGACCCCCAAGGACATTAAGACGCTGAAGGACGAGATGCCGGAAGCCTGGGACGAGCTCGAAGAAATCTTCCAGAAACTGGAAGAACACTACAAGGACGTCCAGGACGTGGAGTTCACGATAGAGAACGGCGAGCTCTACATGCTTCAGACCAGGACGGGCAAGCGGACGACGAAAGCAGCCGTCAAAATAGCCGTCGACATGGCCCAGGAAGGCCTTATCGACAAGGAAACGGCCGTTAGCAGGATCGAGCCCGAATCCCTGGATCAGTTGCTTCACCCCTCCTTTGATGAGGAAGCGGAGAAGGAAGTACTGGCGGAAGGCATAAATGCTTCCCCCGGTGCCGCAGTGGGTGAGGTCGTCTTTACCGCCGACGAGGCAGTCGAGATGAGGGACGATGGAGAAGAAGTCATTCTGGTCAGGACCGAGACGTCCCCCGAGGACATCGACGGCCTGGAAGCAGCACAGGGTGTACTGACTTCCCGTGGAGGTATGACCTCTCACGCCGCAGTTGTTGCCAGAGGCATGGGTAAACCGGCAGTTGCAGGCTGTGGTGCGATTGATATAGATTACGAATCGGAGAAGTTTGAAGTGGACGGCCTCACGGTCGAGAAGGGAGATTACATCTCGATCGACGGTACTACCGGCGAGGTCATGCTCGGCGAGGTTCCGACCGTCGAACCGAAAATGGGTGGAAGCTTCCAGACGCTGATGGAATGGGCCGACGACGTAAGAGAGCTGGGAGTAAGAACCAACGCGGACACCCCGGAAGACGCAGGCAAAGCCAGGGACTACGGAGCGGAAGGAGTCGGTCTCTGCCGAACAGAGCACATGTTCTTCGGCGATGACCGCCTTCCTTACATCAGACAGACGATCATGGCCGAGGACCGCGAGGAAAGGGAAGAGTACCTGGCCGAACTGGCCGACTTCCAGGAAGATGACTTCGAGGGGATACTGGAAGAGATGGAAGGTCTGCCCGTTATCATCCGCCTGCTCGATCCCCCGCTTCACGAGTTCCTGCCGGATTCCGAGGACGAGATAGCTGAATTCGCCTCCACGTCAGGTATGGAGCCGGAAGAGGTGAAGGGCAAGCTCGAGGAACTGGAAGAATTCAACCCGATGCTCGGTCACCGTGGTTGCCGACTCGGCATTACCATGCCCGAGATCTACGAGATGCAGGTTGAGGCAATTGCCCGGGCAGCTGCCAAGTTGAAGGACGACGGCGTAAACGTCAAGCCGAAGATCATGGTACCGCTGGTCGGAGAACCGGAAGAAATGAGGAGAGTCAGGGACTCAATCGAATCGGTAGTTGGCGACGTGCTCGACTCCCTCGGCACCGACCTCGATTACGAAATCGGTACGATGATCGAGATCCCGAGGGCCTGTGTCCTCGCGGACGAGATTGCGGAGGACGCCGAGTTCTTCTCCTTCGGTACCAACGACCTGACACAGCTGACCTTCGGTTACAGCAGGGACGATGCCGGAAAGTTCCTCGAGGAGTACCTGGAAGAAGGAGTACTCGAGGACAATCCGTTCCAGACTCTGGACGGTGAAGGTGTCGCGGAATTCATGGAAATGGCTACCGACAGGGGAAGGAGTACCAACGAGGACCTATCCGTCGGTATCTGTGGTGAGCAGGGCGGAGACCCGGATTCGATCGAGATAGCAAAAGAGGTCGGTCTGGACTACGTCAGTGCTTCTCCGTTCCGAGTTCCGATTGCCCGACTTTCGGCAGCACAGGCAGAACTGGATATGGATTCAGAAGAGTAGTAGATTAGTTTATCAAGAATCAACAGGGGGAGCCGACCGGCTCCCCCTTTTATATTTCTATCTTAATTCCCTACCCAGACGTATTCCGCAAAGTCGATGAAAGTACCAAGCCGGCTGAACTCCTCTGTGTTCTTCAGCCGCTCGTCCGTGGCGTAGAGGAAACTTTCCCCGGCCGTGTAAATTATCGGCAGCTGATCCGCGTAGATCTTTTGAAACTCATCGTAGTAAGATTTCCTCCCCTCGAAGCTAGAGGCTCGCAGGGCCTTTTCAAATAGTTCGTCCATTCTCTTTTCCCAGGCTGCCGGGTTGGCGTCTCCGTCCGGATGCCAGAGGTGAAGCGGGCCCGTGGAACGAAAGATATCGGAAAGGGTCCATGGTGCAACGGGGTTTGCGAGCAGGC
>CAZNVA010000045.1:0-9493 GCA_964576335.1 uncultured Thermotogae bacterium
TTTATGTCCGGTTTTACGTCACGTCCTGGCAGTGCCATTGAGCTTCCTCCTAACTAGACTTTTTGGTTCCATACTTAGAACGACCTTGTTTTCTACCTTCGACTCCAGTTACGTCGTAAGCGCCTCGAACGATATGGTATCTTACGCCAGGCAGATCCTTAACTCGACCCCCACGAACGAGAACGACTGCGTGTTCCTGTAGTTCGTGCCCTTCGCCGGGTATATATGCAGTAACTTCCTTACCGTTGCTTAACCTAACCCTGGCCACCTTTCTCAGGGCCGAATTGGGCTTCTTCGGGGTTCGAGTATATACCCTGGTTACGACACCCCTCTTCTGGGGGCATCCGTCCAGCGCACGTGAACTCGTCTTCTTCTTTTTCGATGACCTTCCTTTTCTGACCAGCTGATTAATCGTCGGCATAACTTTTTGTCACCACTCCTTTAAGTGCCAGCAATTATAAGCTAGCCCCCAATTGTTGTCAAGCTGAGCTGGATTTCACGGGGGTCAGCTCTTCCTGCTCCTCTTCGTTTTCACTCTCCGTCTCCGCACGGTCGGATCTCGGTTCGAACCCGGTTCCGACGGAGACCTTCTTCCCAACAATTATATTTGGCTTCAATCCCTTCAGCTCGTCCGACTGACCGCTCAAAGCGGCATCAGTTAACGTGGACGTAGTTCTCTGGAAGGAAGCGGCCGACAACCAGCCCTTGGTTTTCAGTGCCGACTTGGAAATTCTCAACAGCTGCCTGTCACCCTCCGGAAGCTTGTATTCGAGAATCCTCGGCTTAACTATCTCGCCGTCAATTAATAGCGGTAACTCTTCGACACCCGACCTGGTCGCGTGCTCGAGGAGCTTGTCGGAAACTCGCTCGCCCTCTCGCGCTATCAGGTGCCCGCCACTGTAGACGTCATCGGCAATCTCCTCGCCGACGATTTCCCGACGCTTTTCCCTTATTTCCTCGTTCTCCCTCCTGAGCCTGCTAACTACGTTACGGAATTCTTCGAGCGTTATGAGCTCGTTCTGGGTCAGGTCGGAATCGCCCCGGTCCGTAACGATTACGTTGTTGAGCATCTGCGCTATAATGATTTCGACGTGTGTATCGTTGATGTCAACTCCCTGGCTCTTGTAGACCTTCTGAATTTCCGTCAGCAGATACTCGTAAGTTCTTTCCATTCCGGCTTTTTCGAGCAGATTGTGGGGCGGAATGACACCTTTTGAAAGCTGCTCACCGGGCTTGACCTTGTCACCGGACTTGACGACCGGCGAGTGAGTAACTTCCGCCTGTTCCCTGTAACGATAGTTCACGCGAGCAAAATCCCCTTCTTCACCTATGGATTCGACTACCAGGTTTCTGTCCTTTGGCCGATCAAGGGTGAACAGGGTTTTGCCCTTCTTCACCTTCTCGCCATCGGCCACTTCCGGGACCATTGCCTCCGAAAGCGGAATTCTCTTTCTTCCGTCCTCCGGCTGGAATATTACCAGGGCGTTTTCCGTCTTAACCAGCAGGCCGGATTTGTCCGCCGTCAGTTTATCCGAACTCTTTACGTCAATCAGCTCTTCCCCTTCTTCGACGCCTTCACCTTCTTCGACGAGCGGCTTGGCAATTGGCGGAATCAAGTGATCGATAAAGTTTCCTTCTTCGTCGACGAGTGTAATGATATTCCTCTCCTCGTCGATCCTGTCCACCGTGCCGCTTCTTTTCGCGTGTACCTGCTGGAACTCTATGTCGTCGGCCAGTACATCGCCCTTCTCGACGTAAGTTTCGTTCTCTACGTCGATTTCCAGACCCTCGGGCAACTGGTAAAAGGTATCCGTCCGGCTCATCAGAAGGTACATCGTCGGCTGGCCGTCCTCGCTGACGAACCTAACCGTGCCGGCGTGGGGGCTTGTATTGTCAACTATATCGGAAAGCCTGACTTCTTCTTCCGGTTCGACCAGACAGAGCGCCGAAGGTACGGAAAGCGTCTGCGGTTCCCCTTCAATTTCGATCAATTTGCCTTCTTCCGTGTCCTTCATGTCGCTAACGTGTCCTTCTATATCAGTTATCGTGGCCTGGGCACTCTTCGTCGTCTTCCTGGCCTCGAACAATTCCTCGGCTCTCGGTAGACCCTGAGTGATGTCCTCTCCAGCAACTCCGCCGGAGTGGAACGTCCGCATAGTAAGCTGTGTTCCCGGCTCACCAATTGATTGGGCAGCAACGATTCCGGCAGCCAATCCGACGTTGACCATTTCGTGCTTGGACATATCCATCCCGTAGCACTTCTGACAGACGCCCTTCTCGGTTTCACAGGTGACGGGAGACCTGACTACGATGTTCGGTCTTACTGCGATCTCTTCTACGTCGTTTTCCTCGAGCCTGTCCAGCTCGAACCTGCCCAGGGTCTCGTCCCTGCTAACGAGAACGTTGCCGGTTTCCGGGTCCTTTACGTCGTCGACACTATTTGTGCCGACCAGACGCTCGCGGCTTTCCTCGTCGAGTTCGGAAACGTTTACCGTTACCTGTTTTTCCGCCAGGGACCGGGCAAGTTCCTTTCCAACCAGTTCCCCTTCCTGACCCATTATCGAACCATCCTTCGGGTCAACTACCGATTCGGCCAGCGTCTTGCCGTAGACTCTATCCTCGATGCCTTCCATCATTTCGCCGCCGTCGTACCTAAGCGGGTCTATCTCGAGTCCCCGGTTCGTGCCACAATCCTCTTCCCGGACGACCACGTTGGATACTGCTTCGACGAGCCGCCTGGTCAGGTAACCCGAATCGGCCGTCTTCAGCGCGGTATCAGCCGTTCCCTTTCGACCACCGTGAGTGGAAATGAAGTATTCCATCATATCCAGACCTTCTCTAAAGTTCGATTTAACGGGCATCTCAATTACGTCACCGGAGGGATCTGCCATCAAACCACGCATGCCGGCCAGCTGTTTTACCTGATCAGCACTACCCCTTGCACCGGAGCCAACCATCATCTGAAGCGGGTTGAATTTATGGCGAGCGTAGTTCTCCATCGTTGCGTCCTCGACCCTGTCGACGGTTTCGTTCCAGACGTCGACGATCGTCGATGACCGCTCCTCTTCGGAAGCCAGACCCTTGTCGAACATCTCGTTTACTTCGTTTACCCTCTCGTTGGCCTGCTCCAGTATCATCGACTTTTCTTCGGGCTCGATACAGTCCTTCGTCGATATCGTCAGAGCGGATTGGGTCGCTTCGGAAAAACCCAGTTCCTTCAGGTTATCGAGTAGACTGACCACTCTTTCGTTGCCGTATTCCTCGTAAACCTGCATGAGCAGGTCCGAGATGTCGGATGACTCAAACCGCTTGTCATAATTCCTGAGATCGCGGGGAAATAACTCGTTTAACTTGGCCCGTCCCAGAGTAGTTTCCTTTATTTCACCGTCTATCCTGATCTTTATCGGAGCGTGCAGGCTAATAACATCGTTGTCGTGGGCTCGCTTTGCTTCCTGGAGGCTGGCAAAGAACTTACCTTCTCCCTTGCCGTCTTCGTCTATCTCAGTTAGATAATAATAAGCGTAAATCTGATCCTGAGTCGGTTTAGTCAGGGGATCCCCGTATGCCGGAGAAAGCAGGTTTTTCGAAGAGAGCATTATATCCCGAGACTCGTCCACGGCCTCCTGAGTTAACGGCAGGTGAATTGCCATCTGGTCACCGTCAAAGTCCGCGTTGTACGGCGGACAGACGTGGGGGTGAATATGTATGGCGTCACCTTCGACGAGCTTCGGCTCAAAGGCTTCGATACCGAGCCGGTGAAGCGTCGGAGCACGATTGAGCAGTACCGGCCTCTCCTGGAGCAGCTCCTCGAGATAATCCCAGACCTCCGGCATGTCGCCGGCTAGTGCCTTGTTCTTTACCTCGTTGTAGTCCGAATAAGTGGTATCGTCCAAATAGCGGGTAACGAAGGGCTTGAATAACTCGAGAGCCATCTTCTTCGGCACGCCGCACTCCCAGAGTTTAAGATCGGGGTCAACGACAATTACGGCACGCCCGGAATAATCCACTCTTCGGCCGAGAAGGTTTCGGCGTAGCCTTCCATGTTTGCCGGATATCCTGTCCGAAAGGGATTTGAGCGGACGATCGTCCTTGCCACGAATGGGCGTGTTTTTCTTTTCGTTATGAATCAATGCATCCACGGATTCCTGCAGCATACGGCGCTCGTTCCGCAGGATGACTTCGGGCGCCCCCATATCCTCGAGACGCTTCAACCTGTTATTCCTGTTAATTATCCTGCGATAGAGGTCGTTCAGATCGGTAGTGGCAAACTTGCCACCTTCAAGGTGGACTATTGGCCTCAGGTCGGGCGGTAAAACCGGTATGGCCTCAAGGGCTATGTCGTCGGATTCGTTCCCGGAGTCCCTGAGTTTTTCCACGACGCTCAACCTTTTGGACAGTTTGTTCTTTGCCGTCTTGGATGTTTCCTTTTCCAGGCGTTCACTCAGTTTCGAACTCAGTTCTTCCAGGTCAATGTTCTCGAGTAAACCTTTTATGCCCTTGGCACCGGTGTGAGCAGTAAACCCTGTCGGGTATAACCTTTCGTAGGCCTGCTTGCCCAGCTGTGAAATCTTTTCACCGACTTCAAGCGGAACTTCTTCGTCCTCAACCGAGGTCACCAAAAAGGCCAGGTTGTCTATCTCCTCTTCCGCCGGTTCAGACTCTATTTCGTCCCCGTAACGGGATTTGGCCATATCCAGGAATGTCTCGGAACAAATCTCCCCCACCGGCGTCTCTGCAATTAGGTCCCCTTCCTCTACCTCTTCTCCGTCTCCAACTTCCAGAATCACGTCTTCTGCAACCGGATATTCCTCGTCCCCGATCTTTACTAGAACGATTCCTTCGCCGTTCTGAAGTTTCTTGTGTTCTATTTCTACTTCACCGGATTGCTCCGCCGTTAACTTCGGCGCTTCGTTAATTACCATCCCGTTTTCCGTCTCAAAATCCAGGTGCCGGGACAGGATTTCCAGCTCGGAGCTATATAACCTCTGTCCTTCCCTCAGTTTGTCCCCGTCCGAGGAGGTAACTATGGAAATATCCTCCAGCGTGGTTTCGGCCTCGTAATAAGCTATCTTTCGGAGTGTCTTCTTCTTTATATCAAGTAACTTGCTTAACGGGCTCGAGATACCTTTTAAAAACCAAAAGTGTATAACCGGGCTAGCCAGTTCTATATGGCCCATGTTCTTCCGCCTCACGGAAGAATCGGTAACAAGGACCCCGCACTTTTCGCAGGTAATACCTTCGTATTTCTTACCTTCGTACTTGCCACAGGCACACTTGTAATCCTCTTCCGGGCCAAATATTTCTTCAGCGTACAATCCGCCCTTCTCGGGCTTGTGCGTTCTGTAATTTATCGTTTCGGATTCGGTTACTTCGCCATGCGACCAGCTTCTGATCTCTTCAGGCGAAGCAAACATAAGTTTTACTTCTTCGATATCGTCACCCGACAACATCCACAATCACCTCTTGCAAAGATAGACCAACCATTTTAACTGATAATCACCACTTATTACGGTTTACGATCGGGAGTATATAATAGTTACCCCGTTGGCCACGAACAGGTTACAAACAAAATGGAGATTCAGGTACCTAAATTAAGATCATCGCCCGCTGAAATACAGCTTTAACGCTTTACAGACTCCAGGAAATATGGAAGGATTAACGCCCTTATCTCAACCGGTCCGGACCCTCGGGCGCCAACAAGTTCGATAATAGTAGATGGAGGCAAGAAGTCAGAAAAAAGCATTACCCCCTCACTTGCCATGCAACCAATTCGGCAAAAACCAATTTGTTAGAAAAGCCACCTAGCGGACCATCAAGAATCCTTTCTTTCCGTCGATTCCGGAAATCTCGTATCTCCTTTTATGCCTCACCCGAGCTGGACTCCTCTACCTCTTTGCCGCTCTTGTTTTCCGATTTTTTACCGTTGCCGTTACCACCTTTACCGTTGTTACCGCCGTTGTCCTTATAATTTGAATTACTGTCGTAATCAGTCCGGTAAAAACCGTTACCCTTAAAACGTATACCGACGCTGGATATCATCCTTTCCACTTCCGAACTTCCGCATTCCGGGCACTCCGGTTTTTCGTCCTTCTTACCGTTCTTCTGCAATACTTTAAAGGTGTTTTCGCATTCAGTACAGCGATATTTATATAATGGCATATCTCCCTCCACCTTCCATAAAACCGATCTTACCTACCATTCGCCAGTTACTTTGATGATCCCCGAATAGATCTCGACAAGTTTCGGGTTTATATCCATTTAAATAAAGACCCTATCCTTACTGGATTTTGGTTGGCTAGAATGAACTGGATAAGATAAAGACACATAAAAACCTTGATTTAATACAAACTGCTCACCAATTATAAGGAAGGGTTACGTTATTTCAACTCATTCAAGGTAGTCCTTCCAGCCACTCCCTTCGTGGCTGTAGGCCCTGGATTCTTCCTTTCCTTCGGGCGATTCCGCCTGATCCTGTTTAACCAGCTCCAGTTCTTCGTCCGGGATCTCCTGAAGGAACCTGGAAGGGACGTTGTTATACTGCTGACCGTAAAGAAACCTGTTGTCCGTGTAACTTATGAACACCCTTTCCTTGGCTCGTGTCAATCCGACGTAACAGAGCCTACGTTCTTCTTCAAGGTTGCCCTCGTCTATGGATCGCTTGTGGGGTAATAGCCCATCTTCCATTGCCGCCAGGAACACGTAACCAAATTCCAGGCCCTTTGCCGAATGCAGGGTCAGCAAGGAAACCTTATCACGCCGGTCCTCAAAGTCGTCCACGTCGGACTCGAGGGCAATATTCTCCAGGAAATCCTCGAGTTCGAGCTCTTCGGAGTCCATCTCCTTCAGCTGCCCCACCAATTCCCTGACGTTATTCCGTCTATCCTCGGCGGAACTCGGATCGTACTGTTTATCCAGGTAAGAGAAGTACTCTAAATCCGAAATAATTTCGTTGACGAACTTCACCAGCTCCACCTCTCCCCTGCGGTCGCGAAAGCTGTTAATCAATTCCGCAAATGACTTGAGCCGGGACCACTGCCTTGAAGATAGTTCCACCGGCTTCTCCGATCCCCCCAGGACGCTCCAAACCGACTTGCCCTCTTCCCTGGCATGAATCCGCACCGCTTCCTGAGTCTTCTTCCCGATGCCGCGCTTCGGGGTATTTATGATTCTCAACAGGTGCAGATCGTCGTCCGGATTACAGATGACCCTCAGATAAGCAAGTACGTCCTTGATTTCCTTTCGTTCGTAAAATCTCGTACCTCTGACTATCTCGTACGGAATGTTTGCCTCGACGAGTTTTTTCTCTATTCCCCGAGATAACGGATTGACCCTGTAAAGTATCGCGATTTCTCCCAGTTTTACCCCGTCGCTCCAGAGCTTTCTGATTCTGCGGGTGAGGAATTCCGCCTCTTCCTCCTGGTCGGAGGCGTTGTAGAGATAGAGCGATTCGCCCTCGCCCCTATCAGGTTCCATCTCCTTCTTCTTCCTTAGATCGTTGTTCCTTATCACGCCGTTTGCGGCCCGTAAAATGGGCTTTCTCGAGCGGTAGTTTCGGGAAAGGTTTACCACCTTTGCCCCAGGATAATCCTCTTCAAATTCAAGGATGTTGCTTACGTCCGCACCCCTCCAGCCAAAAATTGCCTGGTCGTCGTCCCCGACGACGCAGATATTCTCTTCCGGGCGAGCCAGCTGGTTCGCCAGTACGTACTGCGCGTGGTTGGTATCCTGGTACTCGTCGACGAGTATGAACTTGAACCTCTCTCTCCACCACCTTGCGGGCTCGAAATCGTCCCTCAGCAGTTCGGTTGGGATTCTAATCAGATCGCCAAAATCAAGTCCGTTCCACTCCTCCAGCTTTTCCTGATAGCTGCGGTAAATTCTTGCCACAGTTCTCAGCATGTAATCGTCCACTTCCCCGGCTTTACCGGACCGGTACTCGTCCGGACCGATTAACTCGTTTTTGGCATCGTTAATCAGGGAGGCGATCATCCCCGGCTGAAACTCCTCCGTGGATATATCGAGATCGGACATTACTTCTTTTATCGCCTCCTTCTGATCCGAGTCGTCGTAAATCGTAAAGGAACGGTCGTAACCCAAATCCGTCTTCCCGACGTAGCGTCTGAGAAAGTCAGCACCGAGGGCATGAAAGGTCCCCAGCCAGGGTGAACTCTCCCCGATCGAGCCCCCGAGCAGCTCGTCCAGCCTCTCGTTCATCTCTTCGGCGGCTTTGTTGGTAAACGTTAGTCCCAGCACCCTTTCCGGGCTTACGCCGTAACCATCTATGAGATAAGCTATCCTGTGAGTGATAACCCTTGTCTTTCCACTTCCGGCCCCGGAAAGAACCAGAAGAGGCCCCTCGTGATGAGTTACCGCAGCTTCCTGTTCCGGATTCAACTCTTCGAGCAACTTCTCCTTTCTATTCATCCGTTCGCCTCGCAATATTTTGTAATCACAGCCTGAATTCTTTTAGACGATCTCCTTCGAGCGGCGTAACCTGTATGCTATAAGTCTCGTTTTCATGCTCGAACCTGTAATTTACGTCAACCTTGTCCTTTGCACCGACCTCGCCTCTTCCGGCAGTTATTCTGGCAGCCAGCTTTACTATTTCACCAAACCGGTTCTCCGGCCTGCTTTTCCAGCGGGATCTAACCAGAGCCATGGGGCCCTCCCGGGTCGGGAGGTAGAACCTCAAATCCCCGGGAAGAAAATAGTTATGCAGTTCCCGCTTACCTTCCGACCCCTGCCCCAGCACGACCTTGGTATCTGGCGGGATCTTATAGTAACCTTCGAAATCCAGCAGGTTTAAATCGTTGACGTTGAAACTATCCTCGAGCATGAGATCCTTTAATCTATTCCTGTAGCGACAGCGAGTTAACTTGCACCTTTCTTCTGCCGGCAAGAACTCGAGTTCGTCATCCCCGAGACGTACCTCCAGATCGTTCCTGATTTCTTCTTTTCTATCCGAAGTCAATTCTTTTTCGTCAGGCACCAAACTCCTTTTTTCCGGGAGCGAGTCCGGTAACTCCTCTGCGGACATCGGACGGAAAACTCGTCCCTCCAGACCGATCTCACGATCGATCTCTAGAGGGTCTTCAGCACCCGCGCCAACTACTTCTCCGGAAACCAGGAAATCCGCATCGATTTGGGAGAGAAAGTCCCGGCCGGTTTCCAGCAAAATTTTCTGACACCTGTGGCAATAAGAGCGGCTCCCATCTTCATTCCTGCCGTCGAAAGCTCCTATACGGTCGGTCTCCTTTTTGATCGACTTGCTCCTGAACTTGCTATCCGGCCAGAGCCTCTCGGCAATTCCCTTTATCCGTTCGAACCCGTCGAAAAAAGGGGAACGAAGAGTGAGGATTACGACCCGGTCCAGGTCGCCATAATTTACTGCCAGTTCAGTTGCAATCGAGCTGGCAAGACTGCCAGAATAGAGAGATACGGCCTCTGCCATAAGCTTTGCTCCTATCAGTAGGAGGAGACAGGATTTCTAAAA
>CAZNVA010000046.1:0-9065 GCA_964576335.1 uncultured Thermotogae bacterium
CCGCCCTGCCCGGAACCGATGACTATCGTGTCGTATTTATGGTTGCTCTCGTGAGAACCCATTTTTGACCTCCAGGTCAGTTTAAATTTGGCGAACTAAAACATGTTTAATTATTTTCAAGTACCGCTCCAGCACAACTATATACTAAAGGTAACGGATAAAATTCGTACTTTGTGTAAGCTGGATTACGTTTTTACCCAGTGAACAGGACGGACTTGTAAAAATATGACCATTTACAGCCAGTTTCTTGTTAATAATATTACCCGAATTTTCTACCTCCTCCCTTTTGAACGGTAACTCATGGAGAATGTTTTTAAACAAGTCTTTCCTGTTTCAGCTTGCAACGGAAGTGATGAATTTATATAATCCCGATTAAGCAACTTATCAAACAGGTATGATATCAAACATGTGTGATATCAAACAGGTATGCAAACTGTAGTTTTGAGCTAGAGGTGGTAGAGATGGTCGAGGCGGGAACGGGTTTATTTAGAAATTCGAAGAAGACGATCACCCAGCAAATAATCGAGTCAATACTAACCGACATAAGGGACGGAGAAATCAGTCCCGGAGATAAGCTCCCTTCGGAGAAGGAACTGAGGGAAAGGTTCGACGTCGGAAGGTCCTCAACCAGGGAAGCGCTGCACGCGTTAGTTGCTCTCGGAGTACTGGAGTCTCACGCCGGCAAGGGTTACTTCGTCCGGGAGAGTTACTCCTTACCCGTCGATAATTCGCTCCTCTTTGACCTGGTTGCGGAGGAAGAGGACTTCTTTGACATGGTCGAGCTCAGAGAGATCCTCGAAAAGAAAATTGGAGTCATGGCAATTCAGAGGGCGACGGAAGAAGATATCGAAAGAGTGAAACTGGCCGTTGAAGACATGGAGGAAGCGCACGAGCGGGGAGAAGAGTTAATTAACTACACTACACAAATTCATATAGAGCTGGCGCGGGCGTCTCATAACAACATGGCAGTAAGAGCTATGGAGCTGCTGCTGCCGTTGATCGTATCAAAGGCAAAGCAGGCACACATCCCGCCTGACCGCGACACCAGGGAACACAAGAGGCTTGCAAGAGCTTTTTTGGTTGGAGACGCCGAAAAAATGAAAAAGGAGGTTAGTTCACATCTGGATTACCTGCGTGAAAGGTTCACAAAAGTACATGGCGAGAAGACAGAAGAGGGGGACACCAAAACTAGTGGTGATAATGAATGATTAAACTGGAAAACGTCTCAAAAATTTACCCTGATGGTACTCAGGCCGTTCAGGACGTTAGTTTCCGGATTAAGGAAGGCGAACTCTGCGTGCTGCTGGGCCCGTCCGGGTGCGGTAAGACTACGACCATGAAGATGATCAATCGGTTGATTCCGATAAGCGAGGGGGAAATTTACATAGACGGTACTGACAACCAGGAGCTGGACGAAAACGAACTCCGAAGAAATATCGGTTACGCGATCCAGGAAATCGGTCTTTTCCCTCACATGACCGTTGCTGAAAACATAGCTACCGTACCACACCTCAAGGGCTGGACGAAGGAGGAAGCAAGGAGCCGTGCCGATGAACTGCTCGAGTTGATGGGTATGGACCCGGCGGAACACATGGATAAGTATCCCGTCGAGCTCTCCGGCGGTCAGCGTCAAAGAGTTGGGGTAGCCCGGTCCCTGGGAGCAAACCCTCCGATTATGCTCATGGACGAACCGTTTGGAGCAATTGATCCGATCACCAGGGATAAGCTTCAGGACGAATTTCTAAAAATTCAGGAAGAAATTCAAAAGACGATCGTCTTCGTCACTCATGATATCAACGAGGCCATCAAAATGGGTACGAAGATCGCCCTGTTGAAGGACGGAGAACTGGTACAGTATTCCTCGCCCGCTGAACTGCTGGCACAGCCCAAGAACCAGTTCGTTAGAGATTTTGTCGGGACGGACCGGACTCTCAAGAGCATGCGGTTAATGCGGGCAAAGGATGCCATGAAGCCTTCGCCAAAAACGGTAAGCGTCAATAGCGCTATGGACGAAGTGCGGGCGGAAATGGAAAGCCGAAATGTAGATTATCTTCTGGCAACCGACGAATCCGGAAGGTTTAAAGGCTGGATTCAGGCCAAGGACCTGGACGGGGAAGATGCCGACTCCATGGACGAAGTGCTGAGCCGGGACGTGGGTTCCGTGAGTAAGGAAACTGCCCTATCCGATGCTCTCTCCGTAATGCTGGAAGAAGACGTTGCAAATATACCGGTCCTCGGAAATGACAACGTTTTGCAGGGCATCCTTACCTTCAACGATTTGCAGCAGGTGATTGGTGAAACATATACCGAAGAAGGAGGTGGTAAACAGGTTGATAGTTAGAAGTCCTGGTCAATCTATTTGATGTCGAATTGACTTAACTCAATTCCCCTATTAAAAGGAGGGAACAGAAAAGTGAGAAAAACTTTTGCCTTTTTGCTGGTACTTTCGTTGCTTATTTCTTCTTTCGCAATCATCGGTGCAGCTCAATCCAAAGGACCGATAACGGTCGGGACAAAGGACTTCACGGAACAGTGGATCGTCGGATGGATGGTCAAACTGATGCTGGAAGATCACGGGTATAAGGTACAGCTGAAGAAGAACCTGCCCAGCCCCACGTTGAGGGCCGGTGTCGAGTCCGGGGACCTTGACATAATGATGTCCTATGATGGTACGGCCTATACCACCTATCTCGGCCGTGCCTATAAAGGTGAGGGCAGAGTTCCCTGGTACGCCTTTCCCTGGGCGCTGAAGGTCCTCGATAAACCGAACGGGCTGACCTGGATTACCGAGAAAGGTCTTTACGTCAACAATACCTGGGCTCTCTGCGTGGATGGCGAGTGGGCGGAAAAACACGAAGTCAAGACGATTTCGGATCTGGCGAATTACATAAATAACGAAAAGCAGGTAAGGTGGGCCATCGGTAACGAGTTCTACGAGAGGCCGGACGGTCTGCCCGCACTACAGGAGACTTACGGCTTCGAGGTACCGCAGAACAAGCTGCAGCTGATGTCGATCGGCCTCACAATGCGCCAGGTCGATCAGGGCAACGCAACCGTTGGGATGATCTACGGTACCGACCCGCACGCCAAAGCGATGGGCTTGAGAGTTCTCAAGGACGATGAAGGGTTCTGGCCGCCGTACAACCTTTTCCCCGTCGTCCGAACCGATACTCTGGAAGAATACCCTGAAATAAAGGGACTGCTGCTGGATTTGGCCGGTGCATTTCCTCAGCCGAAGACCCTCGGTGGTAGCGTCGAGTACCCGTCGGCCAGAAAGCTGATGATGGAGATGAACCACGAAGCGGATCTTTCCGACCCGCCGAAGGATCCCAAGGAAGTCGCCCGAGAATTTCTGGTAGAACACGATCTAATCGAAGGTTAGTTGATTGTGCATGACGCTACCCCGGATTTGGTCCGGGGTAGCTCGCTTAACCTGAAAAATTAAGAGGGAATACCATGGAAGAAGAAGTATTTAATTCTACCTGGCAGTACATTAATACGCACTGGGCTCTGATTTCTCAGTGGGTTATTGAGCACCTGATAATGGTCGGGATAGCAGCAGGAATCGCCACGGTTCTTGGAGTCAGCATCGGCGTCTATATAGCGGGAGAGGGCCGAGAGGAGCTGGCAAATATTATAGTAAACCTGGCGGAAATCATGCTGACCATTCCCAGCCTGGCCCTGTACACGATGATGATCCCGTTGCTCGGGGCAATACCGGGCGTGCAGAGCGTTGGCATGGTTCCCGCGGTCATTGCGCTGGTGCTTTACGCGCAGATGCCGATAATCGAAAACACCTATACCGCAATCAAGGAAGTTGACCCTGCCATAGTGGAAGCCGGTCGTGGCATGGGAATGAGTTCGCGGGAGATCCTCTATAAAGTAAAACTTCCGCTTGCCTTCCCGGTTATCATGGCGGGGTTGAGAAACGCCATAGTAATGAGCGTCGGGATTGCAGCACTTGCCGTGTTTGTCGGCGGTGGTGGATTAGGAATTCCAATATTCCGGGGAATCCGGAATCTGAGAGTTGACTTGATTCTAACTGGGGCAGTGTTTTCCAGTATCCTGGCGGTTGCTCTCGATTGGATTTCCGGTCGAATCGAAAAGAGACTTAACTGGCGATCCAAAGGAGGAGGAAGATGAAAGGAAAACGCATAATGTCTTCTTTGCTGATTACTATCATGGTCGGTCTGACGATTTACTATACCCTCTACGGCTCAAAGGGATGGTACGACCCCGCGTCGGGCAGCCAGTTACTTCTCAGAACCTGGGAGCATATTAAGCTGGTTGGCATAGCTGAACTTCTTGCAATCTCCGTTGGCATATCAGGTGGTTTGCTGATTACCCGTCCCGGACTGAAGTTCCTCGCCACCCCGGTGACCGGTATAGCTAACGTCGGGCTGGCTATTCCGCCTCTTGCTCTGGTTGCAGGAGTCTCTCCGTTTTTTGGTATCGGTTTTCGTCCCGGAATAATCGCGCTCTTTATTTATTCTTTGCTCCCGGTACTGCGTAACGCGACAGTAGGTATAGAGGACATCGATCAGAGCATAATTGAGTCGGCCAAGGGCATGGGAATGTCCCGGTTTCAGATCTTCAGAAAAATCGAGCTACCGCTGGCGCTGCCGGTTATCGTCTCGGGAATCAGGTATTCGACTATACTCTGTGTCGGTACCGCGGCGATTGCGGCTTTAATCAATGCAGGTGGCCTGGGACAGATAATTATGCGCGGACAGTCCGTTAACTTCGTTTCCCTGATGCTCCAGGGAGCTCTTTTGACGGCGGCGCTGGCAGTTACGCTGGACTGGGTCCTTTCGGAGGCCGAGGAGAAACTTACCCCCGAAGGCCTCAAGATAGAAAAAGAAACTTAAACAACCGGAGTGACGACAGTTTAAAATGAATGGAATAGAAGATAATTTGGAAGGCCTGAGAGAAGAAGCTTTTGCCGTAGCGGTTGATGCCCATACTGCCGGGGAGCCCATCCGGGTGATACTAAAAGGTTGCCGGGACGAACTGACGGAACGGGAAACCATGGTCAAAAGGCAGAGGTGGATGAAGGAAAATAACGACGAATTCAGGACGCGGACGATGCAGGAGCCCCGGGGGCACGCGGCCATGTTTGGTGCAATAGTTATGGAACCGGCCAGAGCCGAAGCCGACGTCGGCGTCCTGTTCCCCTATCCCGCAGGCTACGCCGACATGTGCGGACACGGATCGATTGGCGTAGCTACCGTCCTCTCGGAGCTCGGGATCATCCCGACTGAGCCGGGTAGTAACACGATAGTGCTTGATACCCCGGCCGGTTTGGTCGAAACGGTAGCTCATTACGAAAACGGGAGCGTTGAAAAAGTCGACCTGTTCGGTACCCCGTCATTCTTCCTGGATACCATCCAGCTCGATCTGGACGGTAAAGTGGTCGAAGTGGCTCTGAGCTTTGGGGGTAATTATTTCGGTATAGTTCGCGCAGAAGAATTCGACCTCTCGGTGACCCCGGAGGACTTACCTCAGTTAAACCATTATACCCACGAAATTCTGGAAAAGGTCAATGCGCGAGAGGACGTGCAGCTGATTCATCCCGAAACAGGAGAGCTACCGCTTGAGAGGATTCGGTTCATCGAGGGGGAAGATGGGGTCAAGAACGTTGTAATTCACGAAGGGGCCGTCATCGATAGGTCACCCTGCGGTACTGGAACTTGTTCGCAAGTTGCCTGGGAGTACGAAAAAGGGAGGAGAGGGCTCGGAGAAGACAAGTTGTATAAGAGCATAATAGATACTGAATTTCACGGAACCGCAGTTAAGGAAAAGGAGTTTGACGGTAGGGAGGCAATAATTCCAAAAATCACGGGGGAGTCTCATATAACGGGTGTAAATTATTTTGTTGCCTCCGAAAAAGATCCTTTAATCGATGGTTTTTCGATCGGCCACGCTTAAATGGCGCCACTCGCCACTCAAATCAAACGGTTTAATTAAAAGGTGGTTTAGTTGTCAGAAAAATTTGCTCCTTTGAAAAGTAAAAATTTGGGATTGTTGGAAGATGAAACGGAAAAGAAGATTATAAATGGTGCTTACGATATCCTTGAAAAGGTTGGAGTCGAATTAACCGACGAGGAATCGAGAAAAATTTTAAACAATGCGGGGGCCAAGCTGGACGGGGATCGGGTTTACCTGCCAGCTGGGATCGTAAAAGAAGCGATCGCATCAGCTCCCGACACGTTTTTCCTTTATGACCAGACCGGGGAAGACGGACTCAGTCTGGAAGGGAGAAAAAGTTATTTTGGAGCCAGCATTGACGGGCCAGCTCTACTGGACCCCCGGGAAGAGGATTACAGGGATTGCTTCGAAGCCGACATCGGCTGGATAGTTAGGCTGGTTGACGAACTGGCGAACATAAGTTTCCTGATGCCGGCCGGCTTTGCCGCGGACCACGAGAGTACGATGGCGGAGATAGTTGCGACGAAACAGGTTCTATTGAATACCGACAAACCCTTCGTTGCTATTACCGAGAGTTTGGACGATTTGAAGGCGGTCCACCGTATGGCGGAGGCAAAAGCCGAAGGAAATTTTGCCGATAAACCGTTCTTTGTCAACTATGCGGAACCGATCTCACCGCTGGTAAACCCGGATAGTTCCGCCAAAAAAATTCGTTACTGTGCCGAAACGGAAATACCGCTGCTTTACTCTCCCTTTCTGGCCATGGGGGCCACTGCACCTCAGAGCCATACCACTGCCGTTGCTCAGGGGATCGCGGAATCGCTGTTTGGGCTGGTTCTGCAGCAGCGGATAAATCCGGGGAGCCCTTTCGTGCTCGGTGGCATGCCCTCGATGATGGATATGGAAACAGCGAACTTCTCCTACGGCGCTCCCGACCTGCAGCTGATGTCTTCGGCGATATCGGAAATCGGCCATAACCTGGGTTTACCCGTATTTGGGACAGCTGGGACCGGCGATTCGAAACTATTTGACGGTCAGGCCGTGCTCGAGGCACTTTCTTCCAGTTATATGGCGACTCTGGCAGGTACCAACCTCGTCCATGACGTAGGTTTGTTTGGCAGCGCAAAGATTCTGATCCCGGAAATGATAGTTGCGATGGATGAAATCATTGAACTTCTCCGTCATACCCTGGGAAGCGATCAGCTATCAGGGGACGTTGAGGTCGGGTTACTGGAGGAACTCGGTCCGGGGGGTGAGTTCGTCTCGCACCAGCACACGATGGAAAACTTCAAGGACAGCTGGTACCCCAGGTTTGTCGATAGAAATCCTTTCAGCATCGATAAGCCCGAGGAAGCCTGGGATTTCCGGAGTGCTGTTCGCAGTTATCTGGAAGAATTCCTTGCGGAAGATGAAGGCGAGCCCGCGGCGAGTAAAGAACTCACCAATGAATTACGGAAAGTACAAGAGGAGTTTGCCGCTAGAAAAGAATAAATCTTTTATCAGGTAAATATCGTTATTGTAAGCACATTATCTATCAAGAACCCACAACCACAGGAGGTTAGTGTATGTTAGCTGATGAAGCAGCCAGAATTCTAAAATCAAATCACGACAGTTTTGACACCCCGCAGTTTAACCTGCTTTCCGAAAGTCAAATTCAGGACATTCATAATTCGACCCTGGAATTACTTCGGGAAGTTGGAGTTAAATTCCATCACCAGGAAGCTCTCGAACTGCTCGAGAAAGAAGGGGCTTACGTTTCCGACGACCACCTGGTGCGCTTTCCACCCGGCATGGTGGAAGAGGCCATATCATCCACGCCAGGAAGGGTAGTCCTGACGGACCGAGCGGGGGAACCGGCGATGAAGCTACAGGATACGGAAACTTACTTCGGTACTGGTTCGGACACCTTGAAGTACCTCGACCCTTTTACTGGAGAGACGAGGCGCTGGCAGACCGAAGATATCTGCGATTCTTACAGGGTGGTTGACGCTCTCGACAACATAGACTTTTTGATGAGCGTCGGGATGCCCGAGGACGATCCGGAAGACGTATCCAGCTACAAGTGGCAGTACGCTCACATGCTACAGTATACGTCGAAACCAGCCGTCGTGGTCTGTGACGACAGGGACGACCTGGAAGCCATAATTGAGATGGCTACCACCGTCAGGGACGGAAGGAAAGACCTGAGCCGGCGGCCAAATATCCTCCTGTACTCCGAGCCGACTTCGCCGCTCCAGCAAAGCGAGACGGCCCTGGAAAAGCTGCTTTTGATGTCCGAGACCGAGCTTCCCGTCGTTCATTCACCTGCACCCATGATGGGGAGTACGGGGCCGATCAATATGGCAGGCGAAATGGCACTCTGTAACGCCGAGATCCTGAGCGCTCTCGTACTGCACCAGCTCTACAACCCCGGAGCACCTTTTGTTTACGGAGCCGGACCACACCACTTCGATATGAAAAATATGCAGATCTGTTACGGCTCGCCCGAGTTCCAGCTGACTAAAACCGCAGTTGCCGAAATGGGGCGACACTATGGAATGCCGACCTGGGGTTATGCCGGGTGTTCCGACGCCAAAATGATGGACGAACAGGCGGCGACCGAAGCGACCATGTCCGTCATGATGGCAAGGTTCAGCGGAGCTAACCTGATCCATGACGTTGGCTATATGGAATCCGGACTTGCCACCTCGCTGGAAATGGTTGCGCTAACCGACGAGCTGGTTGACATGACGAAACACATGATGGGCGGTATACCGGTAAATGGGAAAACTTTGATGGGGGATCAAATAGAAGAAGCGGGTCCCGGCGGTGATTTCCTCGGGACCGAAGAGACCGTGAACCGTTTCCGGGATTACTGGGAACCGAGGTTCTTCGACAGGTCCGGAAGGGATAAGTGGGAAGAAAACGGTTCGCCCTCAACTAAGGAAAGGTTGAATGAGAAAGTTAAGGACATCATCGAAAATTATGAGCCGAAAAAATTACCGGACGATACTGTCGATCGTATAATGAGCGTCGTGTCCTAGCGGTACTCCATTTCCTGAAGGCTTGAACCAGAACTTAGTTTAGAATCCACCTGGAGGGGGTTTTGATTTACAGAATGAAAACCGAATTGAACCCGATTTCGTCAATGAACGCCA
>CAZNVA010000047.1:0-8992 GCA_964576335.1 uncultured Thermotogae bacterium
CCTTTATCCATAGAGGAATCAAAGGAAGAAATTAAAGAGATGGCCGGGGTAAAGCTGGACCCGGAAGTAGTGGATGCACTATTGACCGTAGTGGAAGAAGGAAGAGCGGAAGTGAAAAACTAGATCATGTTATTGCTCTGGGGAGTAGTTCTGGGAGTGGTTGTTGGTTTCCTCCGGGGAGGGAAAATAGCTAACCTGGACAATCTGAGTATCCGTTATCTCTGGCTGGTGCCCTTATCCCTGCTTATACAATTACTGATATTTCCACTTTTTACCGAGCAGCCCGTTATCGGTTTCGCTACCGGGGTTTTCCACGTTCTCTCTTACGTGATTCTGGCAGTCTTTGTGGCCCTAAATTTGAAGGTCTGGGGTTTCATTCTCATGGGGTCAGGTATGGCCGCTAATGCCCTGGTTATTGGACTTAACGGCGGCTACATGCCTTCCTCCGTTCCGAGTTTGCTCAAATCGGGCGAATACGAAGTGGCATATCATTTGACTCAAGCGGGAACTTATGGTAATGTAATACACATGAACAGTTCGACAGCTTTCGAATTTCTCGGTGACTGGTTGTACCTACCTCGCTGGATTCCGTTTTCCACTGCTTTTAGCCTTGGCGATCTGCTCATAGCCGTTGGTCTCTTATTTTTCTTTGGAGCTGGGATGGTGAAAGGATAGCAAAACGTACAGCAACCGAAACAAAGAGGGCCAGGTTTCCCTTGCCCGTGCTGAGTCGAACAGCAACCTTGACCGGTCTGGGGAAAATTGACGCTTCCAAGGAGGCTGAGGAGCGCTACAAACCCTGGACCGTCGGGCTATGAACCCTAGTAATGGTTGACACCAAGTCACGGACTTCCCGGCGCCGCATCCGGGCTTTTACCCTCTTTATTTACGCGGCGTTAGATATCTTGTTATTCGGTACAACCGTAAAGCAAAAGTATAAATATTTTATTAAGAATCTATAATTAATTTATGTTTTGAATCTCTAAAATAAAAAAAGACTCAAAAATATATTCTCAAAATAGCCAGCATCATAAATTCGACTGATTATAATTGAATGTTCATGTGCGTTCAAGGGGATTTGCTGGCTAACGGGCGTTTATTCGTTAAAGTTCGAAAACCGTAACGCCTTCTCCCCCTTCTGACGGCGGAGGGCCGTAACACTTTTCCACCAGGTCGGTGGAACGGAGATGATCCCGGATGTTTCGCCGCAGGGTTCCGGTTCCCTTGCCGTGAAGTATTCTCCCCTTCGTTCTATCGGCTCTGATCAGGCGGTCGACGTACTTGTCGACTTCTCGCAGCGCCTCCCTGACTTTCATGCCGCGCACGTTTATTTCGAAAGTAGCTGGCTCGGAAGATTTGCTGTATTCGACGCTTGAATTCTGTCTCTCGGGCTCCTGCGTCCTCCTGGCCGGCTCCAGGTCCGATAACTCGGTGGTCAGGTTGATTCCGTTGACCTTGACCTCGATTTCTTCTTCTCCTTTGACTCTGAGGACCTTTCCTTCTTGCTCGGCGCTCTTTACCCAGACCGCGTCGCCCGAGGTAAGGCTTTCCAGTTCCAGCGTTTCCTCTTTGTCGTCCTCCTGAATGACGTCCTGGCCCTGAGAGGCGACTCTTTCCATCTTTTCTACTCTCTTCAGTGCCTCTCTGGCTTCCTCCGCGTCCCCGTCTCGTGCTTTGGAGATTGCCTGCTCGATTTCCTTCTTCGCGGTGTCGATAAAGCGGTCCAGGTCCCTGAGTTCTGTGCTCAAGGCGTTCTTCTTGTCCGTTTTCAGTTCTTTCAATTTCTCCTCGTACTCCCGTTTCTGCTCCCTGGCCCGGGAGAGTTTTTCGTCTATCTCCTCACTCTTGTCCCGGATCTTCCTCTTTTCCTCGACCAGGTCCTTTATGATGTTCTCGGCCTGGATCTTTCCTTCGTCGAGGAACTCCTCCGCCCGGGAAATTATCCCGTCGGAGAGGCCGAGCCGGGCTGCTATGATGAAGGCGTTGCTCTTGCCGGGCACTCCCTCGAGAACGTGGTAGGTCGGGACGAGTTCTTCCGGGTCGAAGTCGACGGAAAACGTGGCCAGCTGCGGGTGGTTGAAGGAGAAGTTCTTTATCGCGGTGAAGTGGGTCGTAACGGCAAACCGGGCCTCGACGTCTAGCAGCGTTTCCAGTATGGATAGTCCGAGGGCGGCACCCTCTTCCGGGTCGGTGCCGGCGCCCAGTTCGTCGAGCAGGACCAGGCTGTCGGAGTCTATTTCGTCCAAAATGTCCACGATGTTGCCCATGTGGGACGAGAACGTCGAAAGGCTCTGCTCGATGCTCTGTTCGTCGCCGATATCGCTGAAGACGTGGCTATAGACCTCCAGCTTGCTGTCCTGGGAGGCGGGGATCGGGATTCCCGACTGGGCCATCAGGGAAAAGAGGCCGATCGTCTTGAGCGTGACGGTTTTACCGCCCGTGTTCGGGCCGGTAATCGTGGCACCCTGTTCCGTCCCACCAAATCTTATCGTCACCGGGACGACCTCGTCCTGGTCGAGCAGCGGGTGGCGCGCCTTGATCAGGGAAAGGCCGCCATCCTCGACGAGCTTCGGGGCGGAACAGTTGTACTCCTGGGCGTACTGGGCCCGGGCGTAGATCGAGTCCAGCCGGCGCAGCGCCGCCTGGTTTGACCTCAATTTACCTTTTTTGCTCTTGAACAGGTCCGTGAGTTCGCCCCGAATCCGCTTCTTTTCCTCCAGGATTTCCGAAGTCAGGTCCTTGAGCTTGTTGTTGAGCTTGACGGCAGAGGAGGGTTCGGCAAACAGGGTCCTGCCGGAGTTTGAACTGCCGTGGATGACGCAGTCGACCCGTTCCTTGGCCGAACTTACCAGCGGGACGACGAGCCGGTTCGACTTCTGGACGACGACGGAGTCCTGAATCAAGTTGCTGTGGTTCGAGATGAAGTCGTTCAGCCTGTTTTTGACGTCCTTTTCGACTTGGCGCTTTTCCTTCAGCAGGTTAAAGAGCTTCGTCGTCGCCGTATCCCTGATCTCGCCGCGCCGGTTGATTTTCGACTTGATCTCCGTCTGCAGCTCCTCGAGCGGGTTGATCCGCTCGGCAAGCCCTCTCAGCTGTGGAGTTTCTTCCTCCGGCCGATCGAGGATGTCCTCGCGGGCGTCGCCCGCTACCGTCAGTGTATTGTTGATCTCGAGGAATTCGGAAGCCTCCAGCGGCGGGTGTTCCTGAGCCGTCTGAATCAATGGCTCGAAATCCGTCATCTCCCCGAGCTGGAAACGGTTTGGCCCCTGGAGAAGTTCCTGGCATTCCTCCACCTTTGCCAGCTCTTCCTTGATCCCTTCGGTGTCGGAACCCGGCTTCAGGGACTCGATTTCCGATTCGCCCAGCGGGGAAACGGCGAAGTCCTTGACTATCCCCTTGAGCTTCTCGAACTCGAGATCGCTGTAAGTTCTTTCGTTTGATATCGTTTTATTCATCTTTGGCCTTAAGTTCGCTTGAATTCCCTCAGTTGACGGGTGATCAGGATTGGTCGCCCCATTCTACTACTTTCAGTCCTACCTCGGCGGTGCCCGAACCGATTATTCCGAGCCTCTCGGCCGCTTTGCGGGAGAGGTCGATTATCCTGCCCTTGATGAAAGGTCCGCGGTCGTTGATCCGGACGACGACGCTGTTGCCCGTGCCCAGGTGAACGACTTTTACCCTGGTATCGAACGGCAGGCTCTTGTGGGCCGCGGTCATCTCTCCCGGATCAAATATTTCCCCGTTCGCCGTCGGGTTGCCCGCGAAGTTGGGGCCGTACCAGCTTGCTACGCCTTTCTGGTAGTAACCCGTACTCGGACCGAGTCCGCTGGTCAGCCCGACGATCAACCCTACCGCTATCAGTGACGCCCCGAGCAGGACGTATACTCTATCCATTTCTCCCTCCGAAAGGTAGTTTTTCAGGAGTCTATCAGGTCCTCCAGGTATTCCTCGATGTCTTCCAGTCCGTAAATCGTCCGGCCGACTTCGTAGTCCTCCAGCCAGGCTTCCTTGACCGTCTCATCCCGGCGGACCTCGACGTCCTCTATCCCGAGGCTGGAGATCATCGTCTTTGCCTCGTCCTCTATCTGTCTGTTTTTAACCCGAAATAAAAACCTCTCTAAGCTCATTCTGCCACCTCTCTGATCTCTTTTATCCAACCAGGAAAGTTAACTTGCGTTTTTACCGTAACCCCTAAGATGATAAGCCTTTGTCCGGGGCTGGTAAAGTCTCTCGTTTTCCGGAACCCCGGTAAGCCCCGATGAAACTACGGGTTTGTCCGGGTAAAGTTCCCTCATTCCTCGCTCTCGAACTTTTCTCCGGCCGCGTTCAGGACCTCCTGAAAATCCTCAAAGTCCTCTATCGGCATGCTGATCGAGGCGTAACCGTACTGAAAGATTACCTCGTTTGTCTCGTCGTCCAGCCACACCGCAACCGGCGTCTCGGATTCCGTTGAACCTTCTGCCAGATCCTCGATGCTAATCGTAATCACCTCCTCGAACCATAAGTTAAATCGCTCATCCCTTCGTTTTCAAGCGTTAAGCCGAATCAGACGAATTCCAGAATGAAGTGAAGATAAAAGTAAAAAACGGGGAGGGCAAAGAGCAGGCCGTCGATTCGGTCGAGAACGCCGCCGTGACCGGGAAACAGGTAACCGGCGTCCTTGACGCCCGCCAGCCGCTTCAGCCAGGATTCGGTCAGGTCGCCGAGCTGGCTGGAAAGGCCGATCAGCACGGCAAGAATACCCACGTGGGGCAGCCAGCGCACGTAGGGGCCCCAGCGGGGCGAGATAAAGACGGAAATCGAAGCGCCGATGAAGGCGACGATCAACCCGCCGAAGACTCCCTCCAGCGTCTTGTTCGGGCTGACGTCCGGCGCTATCTTCTGCTTGCCGAAGAACTTGCCGAAGAGGTAGGCGCCGGAATCGTAGCCCCAGACTATCAACAGCAGGTTGATGGCGTGGAGTATGCCGCTTTCGGCGATGTAGATCAGGTAAAAGTAATGCAGCAGTCCGGGCAAATAGATCAGGCCCATGATCGCGGCCAGTATCGATTTGGCGTTTTCGTTAAAATCCGTCCGCTTCAGGTTGATAACTATCGCGACGCCCAGGGTGCTGGTGCCGATCAGGTAGCCGGCACCCGGAAAGAAGGAGTAGGCCATGAACGCGGCCCCGGCAAGTACCGAGGTCGGCAGGGCCCTGATCTTGATGTTGCATTTGTCCATCAGGTCGGCAAACTCGGCCGTACCCACGACCGAAGACAGCGCCAGAAAGATCCCGACGGCCCAGGGAAAGTTGTCGTGCTTTGCGAAGTAAAGTAATGCCAGAACTCCCGGTGCCGCGACCAAAGAGGTCAGTATCCGCTTGGTTATCGAGTTCACTTGTCTCCCTCGCCGCTGACGCTACCGTACCGTCTTTCCCGGCGCTGGAAGTCGGCAATTGCCTCCAGCAGGTGTTTCGGTTCGAAGGAAGGCCAGAGCCTGTTGGTAATCCAGAGCTCGGTGTAGGCGAGCTGCCAGAGCATGAAGTTGCTCACCCTCCTTTCGCCGCTGGTCCTGATCAAAAGATCCGGGTCGGGAACGTCGGGAGTAAAGAGGCGGGAGGTGAAAAGTTCCTCCGAGAAATCCTCCGCCGAGAGCTCACCCCGGCTCGCCTCGCCGATCAGTTCCCGCGTCGCGTCGAGAATTTCCTGGCGGCCGCCGTAGTTGAGCGCCATGATCAACTGCAACCCCTCGTTCTCCTCGGTGGCCCGCATCGTGTTTTTGACTACCTGTGCGGTTTCGTCGGGTAATTCCTCTATCTTGCCGATAACTCTGAGCCTGACGTCGTTTTTTAGCAACCTCATTCCCTTCTCCCCCAGCAGGTCCTTCAGCAGGGTCATCAGGAACTGGACTTCCTCGTCCGGCCGGGCCCAGTTCTCCGTGGAGAAGGTGTAAAACGTCAGGTACTTGATCGGCAGCTCTTCCGAGATGAACTCGATCAGGTCCTCGGCCCGCTTCGTCCCGCGCTCGTGGCCCTTCGTTCGCTCCAGACCTCGGTTGTGGGCCCACCTGCCGTTGCCGTCCGGGATAATGGCGACGTGTTCCGGCAGCGGGTTCTCCAGTACGTGCTCCAGAACTTCTTCAGGCTTCACTGACGATTGCCTCCCTGACCAGGTAAAGTGATCCCGTAACGGGTATCAGGTCCGCCGGTTCGGCTTCTTTCCTTACGATTTTAAACGCTTCCCGGGGGGAGTCCACAACTTTGAAGTTCAGGTCGAGCTTCTCGGCCCGTTCCGTTAGCGCTTCCAGGGGAAAGGCCCGCTGGTGATCCAGTTCCGTCAGATATAGCTCGTCCGCAACTGAACCGAGCTTCGCCAGCATCCCTTCCAGGTTTTTATCCTTCAAAGCGGTGAAAACGACCCTGATCTTCCTGCCTTCGGGGCGTAAGTTCCGGTATAGTTCGAGTTCCTCGACCAGAACCTCGATCGCCGCCTCGTTGTGCGCTCCGTCAACGAGGAAGTGCGGGTCCTCCTCCAGGAGCTGGAACCTGCCCGGCCAGCTGGAATCCTTCAGACCGGAGACCACGTCCTCGGGCTGCGGATAGAAACTGGTTCCTTCCAGGGCGGCCACCGTACTCAGCGCGGTGGCCAGGTTGCGTTTCTGGTACGTGCCGGGTAGGCCGATCTCGATCTTTCTTCCCTCCAGGCTATCTACCGACGAACTCTCAACTGTATAACTGGAGCCGTACCAGTCGTAATCGAGCAGCTCCAGCTCGGTTTCCTCTTCGACAAAGGACAGCTCGCAGCCGATTTCGCGGCATTCTCCCCGAAAAACCCGTTTCGTTTCCGGGACCGATGCATTAACCACAAGCGGCTTACCGGGTTTGGCTATCCCCGATAGTTCCTCAGCTATTTCCTCAATCGTTTCACCGAGCAAGAATTGGTGCTCCAGGTCCACGGAGGTCACCGCGGCTACCAGAGGATCACCGACCGGATTCGTAGCGTCGTAGCGTCCGCCCAGACCGGCTTCCATCAAGCCGACCTCCACCCCTGCTTCGCTGAAGTACCAGGCGGCCAGGGCCGTAGTTGCCTCGAAGAGGCTCGGCGGGTCGTCCCGGCGGCGCAGTTCCTCCAGCGGCTCTTCCAGGGAATTAATCCCTTCGGCGATCGCGGCCGCCTCAATCTCCGTTCCGTCGACCCTTATCCTTTCGGAGAACCGAACCAGCGGGGGCGAGACGAATTCACCGACGCGGAAATCACTGCTCAGAACGCTGCTCAACAAAGCCAGAACCGACCCTTTCCCGTTTGACCCGGCAATATGAATCGACCTGAAGTCCTCTTCCGGGTTGCCCAGTCCGTCCAGAAGGTGGCGGATTCTGTCCAGACCCGGTTTTACGTCGTACTTTGGTAAACTCTCAAGCAGGGAAAGGGCTGGATCCAGTTCTTTGTTCAATTATCCTCCAAAGCTGCCAGATTGGACTTGAGCCGCTTCCTCTTCTCGAGGAATTCCTCCTTTTTTGATTTTTCCCGGGCGACTACCTCGTCCGGAGCCTTGGTGAGAAAGTCCTCGTTGTTTAGTTTTTTTCTGGTCGATTCCAGGTCGTTTTCCAGTTGCTTCAGTTCCTTCTTGATCTTCTCTCGTTCCTTCTCGATATCGATAAGTCCGGCCAGCGGCACCATGACTTCGGCGTCCTCCAGAACCCGGCGGGAGCTGTTTTCCGGCCGCTCGAGGTCCGTTCCGACTTCCAGCTCGGAAACGTCCGCCAGCTCGGAAAAGTAGGTTAACTTGTTCCGGACCAGCTCTCCCAGTTCCTCGCTGTCTACTTCCACGAGCACCCTGACGTCCTTGCCGGTCGGAATGTTCATTTCACCGCGGACGTTTCTCACGGCGCTGATCATGTCCTGCAGGGTCGAGATGTTTTCTTCGACCTCCGCGTCTATCGCGTCTGCGCTGGCCTCCGGGAAGTCCCTGTCGATCAAAGCGTCCGGGTTCTCCGGCAGTTTGCCCCAGATCTCTTCAGTGACGAACGGGATAAATGGATGGAGCAGGCGCAGGGTTCCGTGGAAAACCGTCCCGAGCACCCTGGTAGCAGCTTCTCCTCCATCGTCCGAGTAGAGGCGGGGCTTGATCAGTTCCAGGTACCAGTCGCAGAAGTCGTGCCAGACGAAGCTATAGATCTTTTTCGTCGCGGCTTTGAAGGAGTAATCCTCCAGGTCCTCCCTGACTCCATTGACAGTATCGGCGTAACGGCTGAGGATCCACCTGTCTTCCAGCTCCATGTCGGCTTCGTCCGGAAGTTTCGTGTCGTCCTCATCGATGTGAGACAGGGTAAACCGGGCCGCGTTCCAGAGTTTGTTCAGGAAGTTCCGCTTGTCCTCTATCTCGTCCTCGGAGAGCTTCATTCCTCGACCTTTCGTCGTTGAAGACGCCATGGCAAACCGAACGGCGTCCGCACCGTACTCGTCCTTCAGCTCGAGCGGGTCGAGAATGTTGCCCTTGGAGGAGCTCATCTTTTCCCCGTTTTCGTCCAGAACCAGGGGCGTGAGCAGTACCTGGTCGAACGGAACCTCGTCGGTGAAGTGCAAGCTGGTCATGATCATCCGTGCGACCCAGAAAAAGATGATGTCGAAGCCGGTGATCAGCAGGTCCGTCGGAAAGAAGTAATCCAGGTCTTCCGTCTCTTCCGGCCAGCCCATGACGGAGAAAGGCCAGAGGGCCGAACTAAACCAGGTATCCAGCACGTCCCGTTCCTGAGTCAGGTTCGTGCCGCCGCAGTTGTCACACTTTTGCGGGTCCTCGCGGGCGACAGTGATCTCGCCGCAGTCCTCGCAGTGCCAGGCCGGTATCCTGTGCCCCCACCAGAGCTGGCGGGAGATGCACCAGTCCTCGATGTTTTCCATCCATTCGAAGTAGACCTTCTTCCAGCGTTCGGGGATCAGTTCGACCTCGTCGTTCCGGACCGCCTCGATCGCCGGTTCGGCCAGGTCCTCCATTTCGACGAACCACTGTTCGGAAA
>CAZNVA010000048.1:0-8978 GCA_964576335.1 uncultured Thermotogae bacterium
ACGCGCTGGGTCGGCTGCTTTTGTCCGCGGAATACGAGGTTCCGGCAACATATACCTCGGGAACGCTTCCCGGTGCTTCCAGTCCGGCGACGCCCGCGGGTACCGTGATAATGTCCCTGGCGGAGGAACTCAGCGGGGTAGTTATTTCTCAGTTAAAAAACCCCGGGGCTCCGGTAATAATCGGCGGAGCAGCTTCGCCGATGGACATGAAGTCCGCCGGTGCGTCCTACGGCCTTCCGGCAGCCGTCATAATAGACAGAGCTTTAAGCCAGGTGAGCAAATACCTGGATATGCCGGTCTTCAGTGAAGCCGGCTTCAGCGATTCAAAGGCCATTGATGGCCAGCAGGCAATGGAAGCGTCGCTGTCGATATCGGAAATGGTGAGGAGTCAGGCCGATTTGATTCACGACGTCGGTTACCTCGAGGCCGGTCAGACCGGTTCGCTTGAATCAGTCGTTATCGGTAACGAGATAGTTGGTTACGTGCGCAGGCTTCAGCGGGGGATAAACCTCGACGAAAAGCACATGGCGATGGACGCTATAGAAAGAGTCGGGCCCGACGGGGGTTACCTTACCGATCAATCTACGCTGGACACTTTTAAGGACCTCTATCAGCCCTCTTTGCTGGACCGAAAAGGCTACGATAGCTGGAAAGAAGCCGGAGGCAAGGATCTCCGGGAGAGAGCGAGAGAGCGGGCCAGGGAGGTCATCGAAAGCCACGAACCGGAACCGCTTTCCGATGACTCCATTGAAACCATGGATGCAATAATTGCAGAAGCCGAGGAAGGTATTTCTTGATTGGGGCTGTTTTCCAAAAGTAACGGTAGACCTACAGGGATCTTATGCTAATTTATTCAAGCAAGAGATTGTTGCAGGCAGTAGTAAGTATCTTTATCGCCTCCTTGCTCATATTCCTGGTAGCGGAAGGTCTTCCGGGGGACGTAGCCCAGATGGTGCTCGGGCAGTACGCCACCGAGGAGTCGCTGGAGGCGCTGCGCCAGGAACTCGGGTTAAACAGGCCGATGCACGTAAGGTACCTGGATTGGTTGAACGGAGTTTTACATGGAAATTTTGGAACGTCGCTGAGCCGGTCCGGGATTAGAGTGGGCCCGCTTCTGGTGCAGCGGGCCAGGAACTCGCTGGTGCTTGCTTTTGGGGCGCTGCTGTTCGTCGTGCCGGTGTCGTTGTTGCTCGGGGTTACTGCCGGTTTGAACCGGGATAGCTGGCTGGATAGGTTGATATCCGTAACCACCCTGGGGCTGATTTCGTTTCCGTCCTTCATTACCGGGTTAATACTGATTCTGATATTTTCCGTTTACCTCGGCTGGCTTCCTGCCTCCGGGGCAATCGACTGGAGCAACGGGATCTTTAGTCAGCTGAACAAGCTGATTCTTCCCATACTGGCACTCTCCGGGGTGATGACGGGCTACATTGTCCGCCATACTCGGGCCAGCGTGGTCAAGGTCATGAAATCCGACTATACCAGGTCGGCAATACTCAAAGGCATGAATTCCAAAAGGGTGATCGTGAACCACGTATTGCGTAACGCGCTGTTACCGACGGTAACGGTAATAGCAATTAACCTGGGCTGGTTGCTTGGCGGGGCCGTCGTCGTCGAAGCTACCTTCAGTTACCCCGGCGTCGCGCGGTTAATTCTTACTGCAATAAAGCAGAGGGATATTCCGATAATGGAAGCCGGTTTGCTCTTCGTCGTTGCTGCGTACATTTTCGTTAACCTCTTTACTGATTTGTTATACAGCTTCATTAATCCAAAATTAAGGTACGGGGAGGGAGAATAGAATGGTGGATGCTCTGGTAAGCCTCTCCGAGCGCTTCTGGACCTGGTTGAACTTTCTCAAGGAGTTTGCCCTTCGGTTGAGGAAGAAACCTCTAGCTTTTACTGGTTTGCTGGTCCTGATATTCTGGATACTCGTTTCCGTGCTCAGTCCTGTTCTGGTGCCTTATGGTCCGACGGAGTTTTCGACGGATAAGTTCGCCTCTCCCGGTCTGGATCACTGGTTCGGGACGGACCGCTGGGGCCGAGACATATTCAGTCGGGTAATTGCCGGCAGTCGTACTGCATTTATCCTTGCCCTGTCGGCAACGGGTCTCGGCCTGCTCGGCGGAACTCTCATCGGCCTAACGGCTGCTTTTTACGAAGGACCCATCGGTGAACTGCTCGGGCGTGCTATGGATATACTGATGGCTTTTCCCGCTCTGCTCATTGCCATGTTCATCCTGGGGGTACTCGGTCCGGGGACGTTTAACGTAATTCTGGTTATCGGCCTCGCCCATACGCCGAGGATAGGGCGGGTGGCGAGAAGTGCCGCCCTTGAAGTCAAGGCACAGGAGTTCGTTGAGGCGGCCAAAGTCCGCGGGGAGTCCAATTTTTACATCATGTTTTCGGATATTCTGCCCAACATTTTGGATACTCTGGGGGTAGAAGGTGCAATAAGGTTTGCTTATTCGATATTTCTCAGCGCCTCGCTCGGATTTCTCGGACTCGGCGTTCAGCCGCCGACCCCCGACTGGGGACTGATGATCTCAGAAGCCAGGAACCACCTTCAGACTGCCCCCTGGATGGTTATCTTCCCCGCACTCGCCATTGCTTCCCTGGTTCTGGCAGCTAACTTCCTTGCCGAAGGGATCGAGGCTTATTCTTCGGGTGATATATAATGTCTCCTGAGCAAGAGGTTGATCCGAAAAATGGTTCGAACTCGAATCAGGATTACCTGCTTGAGGTAAAGGACTTAAAAGTAAACTACGAGACACCGGAGGCAACCGTCAGGGCAATCAACGGCGTCTCCCTGGGAGTCGAACGGGGTAATATTTACGGTATCGTGGGGGAGTCCGGCTGTGGGAAGAGCACGCTGGCTTTCGCGATAATTCAGTACCTCGATGAGAACGGCTATATAGATGGCGGTAAGGTCTTTTATCGGGGCGAGGACCTCGCGGACAAGTCCCGAAGCGAGCTCCAGTCCATATGGGGCAACGAAATCGCGATGGTCTATCAGGACCCGACGGCGTCGCTGAACCCGTCAATGCGCGTCGGCGAGCAGATAGCCGAAGTATCCCGGGTACACGAAGGCCTGACCTGGAAAGAAGCAAACGAGAAGGCCGTCAATATGCTGGATGAAGTTCATATTCAGGACCCGGAATCGACCGCGGACCGTTATTCGCACCAGTTGAGCGGCGGCATGAAACAACGCGTTAGCATAGCGATGAGCCTGATGGCCAATCCGGATCTGTTGATACTGGACGAGCCGACCACGAACTTAGACGTCACTACTGAAGCGAAGATACTGGACATGGTTGAAGAGCTTAAGGATCGGTTCAACGCGGCGATGCTTTACATAACGCACGATCTCGGCGTCGTTGCCCGGTCCAGTGACGTGGTTGAAGTGATGTACGCCGGCGAGATAATAGAGCGATCGAGTGTGAAGGAACTCTTTTCCCGCCCGCTCCATCCGTATACCGAGGGGCTGCTAAAGTGCATCCCCCACCCCGAGGACGACGAATCCTCGGGTCGGCTCAACCCGATCGGTGGAGCGGTACCCGACCTGACGGATTTACCGGAAGGGTGTAGCTTTGCCAACAGGTGTCCCTACAGGAAGAAAAAGTGTACTGAAGTCGATCCGGGATTGGAGGTCAGAGGCGAGCTGCACGAGGCAAGCTGTCATTTTGCCCCTCTGAGTGAAGCGGAAGTTACCAGACCGGAGATGCTGGAGACGTTGCCGGAAGAAGAGGGTGAGCTGTATCCCTGGGAGAGAAGCGAAGGGAAAGAAGGAAAGACGCTGGAGATCAACGAGGTAAAGAAGTACTTTAGCCAGAGTACGGGCTGGGAGCTTAGCCTTCGGGGCAGCCAGGAGGTCAAAGCAGTAGACGGGGTGAGTCTTGACCTTGAGGGAGGCCAGACGCTCGGAGTGGTTGGCGAAAGTGGCTGCGGCAAGACCACGCTTGCCCGAAGCGTCATCGGCCTGGAAGAAATTACCTCCGGCGAAATTAAGTTCAAATCGACCGACATCTCCACCCCGGTCGAGTCGAGGGATAGGAGCGTCCTCAAAAGGATTCAGATCATCTTTCAGGATCCGCGGTCCACTCTGAACCCTAAGAAAAAGATTGGTGCCGCCGTCAGGAGGCCCCTGGAACTTCATGGTGATTTTACTTCGGAAGAGCTGGGAGAGGTGGTGGATTCGCTTCTAGAAGCCGTCGGCCTTGATGTCCAGTTTAAAACTCGGTATCCGAACCAGCTGAGCGGCGGTCAGAAGCAAAGAGTTGCCGTGGCCCGGGCTTTTGCCAGCAACCCTTCTCTGGTTTTATCGGATGAACCCACCTCCAGCCTTGACGTTTCAATTCAGGCTACGATCTTGAATCTATTGATAAACCTTCAAGCCGAGACCGACGTATCTTACATGTTCATATCACACGACCTCAGCGTAGTGCGTTACATCAGTGATTACATCGCGGTAATGTACCTCGGCAACGTCGTGGAAGTCGGGACGACCGAAGAGATCTTTTCCCCTCCCTATCATCCGTATACCGAGGCACTGCTCTCCGCCATTCCCGTTCCCGACCCCGAGGTCGACCAGAAACAACTGAGGCTGAAGGGTTCGGTGCCTTCGGCGATAAACCCGCCTTCCGGTTGTGTCTTCCATACGAGATGCCCGAGAAAGGTCGGTAAAGTCTGCGAGGAGGAATCCCCACCACTGGTTGGCAGCGGGGACCACGAGATTTACTGCCATATCCCGCTGGAGGAGCTCCAGGAGGTGAAAGCAGTTCTTTAGGTTTGGTGACAGGGAGGTGAGAATTACGTACTTTTGGCAAACGCAGGTTGAATTCAACTATCGAGCGAGGAGGTAATATGAGCGAAGAAAGAAAGATCTCACGTAGAGATTTCATCAAGAACGCGGCAATTACCGGTGCAGCTGTTTCCCTGTCCGGCCTGTGGTCCTATTCCGGTCAGGGTCAGAATTCCAAAAAGGTAGTACGGGTAGGGGTCCGGCCTCCAACCAGCATAAATCCTGGAGTTCTGGGCGATTCTCCCGGACAGGTAATGGCGGGAGTGTTTGCGGATTACCTTTTCCGGCTGAGAGGACCGGAGAACGAAAGGACGCCTTCGCTGGTCGAGGACTATAGTTACTCCCAGGACAGGAGCGAGTGGAGTTTCAAGCTCCGTGAGGGCGTAAAGTTTCACCACGGTACCGAACTGACCTCGAAGGACCTGAAGTATACAGTTGAAAGGATAATGAATCCGGATATCGGTTCTCCGGCTAAATCACTCTTCGAAAACGTGGAACGGATCGAAAACGAGGACCGCTATACGACCAAATTTTACCTGAAAAATACCGATCCGGATTTTGACCTCAACTTTTACGATTACAACACGCCAATAGTTGCTCACGACTTCGATTATAAGAAGTACGGCGAGAAGAGACCGAGCGGTACCGGTCCCTTCCGGATTACCAGCTACGAACCCGGCGAAAAGATGGTTATGAAGAAGAACGAGGATTACTTCCTGCCGGACGTACCTTACGTGGACGAGCTTCACTTCATTTTAGTCCCCGAAGCATCTACCAAACGACTGATGCTTCAGTCCGGCGACGTTGACGTACTAACGAAAGTAACGCTTTCGGACTTCAAGCGGCTGGAAAAGGAAAAAGATATTTACGTCGATTACGCTACCGGCGGCTTTCAGGCGCCGATAAGTATGAGGACGGACAAACCGCCGTTTGACGACAACCGGGTCCGCCTGGCCATGAAGTACGCGGCCGACAGAAGGTTTATGCTCGATTCGGTGCTTTCCGGTTTTGGGGATCTGGGTCACGACCATCCGATAGCTCCGAGCTACAAGTGGCATACGGATCTTGGCACCAGGGAGCAGAACATCGAAAAGGCGAAATCGCTGCTGGCGGAAGCAGGTCACGGCGGGGGGCTGAAGATGAAGCTTCACTACCCGACCAATATACCTCCCTGTCCGGCTACGGCCCTGAACATGCAGCAGGTCGTAAGACCCGCGGGGATCAACCTTCAGCTTGAGGGTTCGACCTCCGACGTCTACTTCTCCAAGTACTGGTTAAAGGCAAACATGACAGTGACTCAGTGGGCTCACCGGGTAAACGTTCTCGACGTTTTGAACCTGGCCTACAAGACGGGAGCACCCTGGAACGAAGGTCACTACTCGAACGAGACCCTGGACGAGCACATCGAAAAAGCTTCTACGATGGTCGACCCGGAGGTGCGACAGAAACACTTCACGGAGATCCAGAAAATTCTCCGGGAGAAGGGACCGTCCGTCATACCATTCCACCAGGCTTCCTACGGTGCAGCAAGGAAGTCGGTCAAGGATTTCTGGGAGGTAAGGAACGGTTCGCACGAACTGAGGTTTGTAAAGCTGGAAGGCTAGTTGAGACGAAAAAGGGGCGGTTAGCGCCGCCCCTTTTTGTATTTCCGTACCGAGAGTTAAATATTCCGAAACCCTGAACTGGAGGTTACGCATTGAAGGATACTGGAAAGATAGTTGAAGTGGACCTCGGAGAGGCAAAAGTTGAAGAAAAGCGCCCCGAAGAAAAAACAATCCGAGAGTATCTTGGGGGGCGGGGACTTGACGTTCGTTTTTTGCTCGAGGAAAACGAGGGAGAAGTTTCTCCCCTGGAACCGGAGAATTCCCTGGTGGTCTCTCCGGGCCTGCTGACGGGTAGCGAAGTTTATTCTTCTTCCCGGCTTCACCTCGGAGCAACTTCCCCGCTGACCGGTTTTCTCGGTAGCTCGAACGTGGGTGGGGATCTCGGCGCGAGGATCAGACAGCACGGAATCATTTTGCTGATCGTTCGCGGGAGGTCCGAAGACCCTGTATTTATCTGGATCGGCGAGTCAGGCGTGGAGATAAGGGATGCGGAAAAAATCTGGGGGGAGAAAACCGGGGCAGCAAGGGATCGGATCAGGGAGCAGGTGGATGAGTCCGCGGAGGTCGGTGCAATCGGGCCGGCCGGGGAAAACCTTGCCGCGATGGCCTGTCTTATGTTTGACGACGGGCACGCAGCCGGGCGAACCGGAATGGGAGCTGTGATGGGCTCGAAGAACCTGAAGGCACTGGCCGCGGGTCCCGGATCATCTACCGTGGGGCAGGGAGTTTCGGGTACGGAAATCATGGAGGATTACCTGCAAAAAATCCGTTCGGCTCCCGATTACGAGGAATGGTCCCGTTACGACAATTCCACTTCGGTGAAGTGGGTTGACGATCTCGGTGCGGGTGCGGTGAACAACTACAGGGAGCCTCAGGTCGAGGGCGTAGAGTCGGCGGACGGAAGAAGCTTTAAGGATCTGCCACGGCATACCTCAAGTTGCTACAGGTGCCCGGTTCACTGCAAGGCCGAGCTGGAAGTCACTCGAGGGTCTCACGAAGGTGAAGCGGCCGAGCGGCCGTGTTTTGAGCCCCTGGTCGCTCTTGGGCCAAAGTGTGGTAACCTGGACGCCATGGAATCAATCCACCTGCACAACCGGTGTAACGAGCTCGGTCTCGATTCGGTCGAAGCCGGTAGTTTGATTGCCTTTGCCATGGATCTATACGATCGGGGAATTCTGACTGACGCGGATACGGAGGGGCTGGAGTTGAACTGGGGTAATCCGGAGGCGATGAACGAGCTACTGGAGAATATTGCCTACAGGGATGGCTGGCTCGGACGGACCTTGAGCCGGGGGCTGAAGAGTGCCGCCGATGAAATAGGCGACGAAGCCAGGGAGTACGCTTTCCACGTTAAGGGTCTGGCGATGACGGCCATGGATCCGCGGGGCTTTAAGGGATCCGCGCTCGGTTACGCGGTAGGGAGCAGAGGCGGAGATTTTACCGGAATATACGCCAGGCCGGAATACAGCTTCTCCCCCGAGGAGGCAGAAGAGGAATTTGGTAGCGCAAAGGCGGCCGACCGGTTGGTCGAGGCGGGGAAAGCGGAGTTAGTCAGGAAATCGGCCGTGGCGAGTACAATTGCCGACTCGCTCGGAATCTGTAAGGTCCCTCTTCTTTCGCTGGTAGAAGACTACGGTCTGGATCTTACCGCCGAGCTGACGTCGGTTGTCATGGGCGAGGAGATTAGCTCGAATGAGCTATTTCTCGCCGGAGAAAGGATTTTGAATGCCGAGAGGTTGTTTAATCTACGCCGGGGGCTCACCCCCGAGGACGATCGCCTGCCAAAGAAGTTTACCACGGAGGAGCTGGAGTCCGGGCCGGCGGAGGGTTCCGTCGTTGATCTTAAGAAAATGCGGACAGAGTTTTATTCCAGGATGGGCTGGAATTCTCGTGGTGAACCGAGTCGTTCCAGGCTCGAAGAGCTCGACCTGAGGGGGTTCGTTGATTGATGATGGTTTTTTTTCGGCCGTACTGGTTGAGCGATAGAAATAGAAAGATCTAACAGGTGATTTGTTTATGGCTGTAAGGCTTGATGGAAACTTGACGATCGATGACGTGGTTACCGTGGCAAAGGAAGGAGCCCGGGTCGAACTCGGCGGGGAAGTAAGGTCACGGGTTGCTGAAAACAGGAAGTTTCTGGAAAAGACGATCGAAGAGGGCGATCGGCCGATATACGGCGTGACGACCGGCTTTGGTGATCTCGTCTGTGAAGAAATTCCGGAGGAAAGGCGCCGGCAATTACAGGTCAACCTCCTGCGAAGCCATTCCGCCGGCGTGGGGGAGCCGTTATCGTCGGAGACCGTCAGGGGTATTATTGCCCTCAGGGCGAATTCGCTCGGCAGAGGCTATTCGGGAATCAGAGTTAAGCTTCTGGAAAGCTTGATGGATCTGCTGAACGAGGGCGTAGTTCCACACGTACCGAAGAAGGGTTCGCTGGGTGCAAGTGGAGACCTGATTCCGCTTGCACATGCCGGTTCTGTTCTGATCGGTGAAGGTAAAGCCTACTACGAGGGCGAACTATTGCCCGGTTCGGACGCACTGGAGGCGGCGGGAATGGAACCCGTCGAACTCAGGGA
>CAZNVA010000049.1:0-8969 GCA_964576335.1 uncultured Thermotogae bacterium
TACATCCAAATCACCTCAAATTCCTAACTAGTATAGGTAAATTGGTTCAGTTAATCAACCTTCAATATCCTCTGTACCCGTTGGTCGACGGCTTGCAACCAACTCACGTCTGACTTATTATTACTTTCGATTTACGGGGCCGTAGCTCAGTCGGGAGAGCGCGTGGTCGGCATCCACGAGGTCACGGGTTCGAATCCCGTCGGCTCCACCACTTCTCCCCCCTTACCTTTTCACTTTTTTACTGTTGAATTATTTCGGCCTGGCTTCCCAGCTTGGCGCTTATCGTACTACCGCCGAGCTCTATCCTGGCGTCGTTTGCCAGCAGGGAACCGGACAGTTCAACGTTTTCTATTTTCGAACCGGCCATGATTATCGTGTCGGTAATTTCCGCGTTTTTAATCGTCACGCCTTCGCCAATGGAAACGTTAGGTCCGATGGTCGAATTTATTACCTCCACCTCTTCTCCCAGCCGTGCGGGTCCTTCGATTAGACTGTCCTCGATCCGGCTGTTTTTCGGGATTCCCAGCTTCGACCGGTTTTTCAGCTCGGAGTTACGGGGGTCTCCCTCCAGTTCCAGGTCGGCGTCCTCCAGCAGGACCCTGTTTGCCTCGATTGCGTCCGCAGGACGGCCGACGTCCAGCCACCAGCCCTCAATTCGCGACGGTGTAACTTTTCCCCCTTTGCTGATGAGCTCGGCAATCGCGTCAGTTATTTCTAACTCTCCGCGATCCGAGGGTTCGATATTTTCTATCGCCTCGAAGATTTCCTTTTCAAAAAGGTAGGATCCCACTATTGCCAGGTTACTCGGTGGGTGGTCCGGTTTTTCAACCAGGTTGGTTATCTCCCCGTTTTCTATTTCCGCCACCCCGAACCTCTCCGGATCCTCTACGGAAGCAAGCAAGATAGAAGCCAGGGAGTTGTCCGTTCTAAAGTCGGATACCATCTCCTCCAGGCCGGATTCCAGCAGGTTGTCGCCCAGATAGACCAGGAACGGTTCGTCCCCGACGAAATCACGGGCACACGCGACTGCATGGGCCAGGCCCTGAGGGTTCTCCTGATGTATATAACTGATCGATGCCCCCCATTTGGAAGTACCAAGAACCTCCCTGTAAGCGTTTTCCATTTCCGGGGATACTACCAGACCGATTTCATCTATTCCGGCATCGATGACTTTTTCCACGTTGTACTGCAGTATTCGTTTGTTGGCCAGGGGGATCAAGTGTTTCGGAACGGAGTAACTGATCGGTCGCATTCTCGTTCCCTTGCCGGCACAGAGAAATACTCCTTTCAAAGAAAATCACCTCGATTTTTTCAATTATACCAACTTTTCCCCGGGGTAAAAGATCAAATCCGATCGGGATGAACATCGGGACCTGGTTCACCGAGCAGGAGAATGGCAGGTAGCAAGTGGATGGATCAGGTTGTTTTGGGCTGAGTGGGAATTAAAATTGGGACGAAACGAAACTGGTTTTTAAACGGGAGGATAAAATGTCGAAACCTGCACTGGTTGCAGTATATGGAAATTCGGATTCGGGAAAGACGGAACTGGTCGTCGATTTGGTGGAGGAATACGGGGAGGACGGACTGGACGTTTGCACCATCAAACATAGTCCCTCGGATACTTCGATGGACGATAAGGGCAAGGATTCCTGGAGGCACAGAAAGGGCGGAGCGAAGTTAATAGTATTTTCCAGCGAGGTCGAAACTGATTTCATCCTGCCGGAAGAGATGAAGCTGGCAGATATAGTTGAAAGAGTCGAAAAACTGGGTAATTGTGACCTGGTAATTGCCGAAGGTTACAAGGACCGGGACGTACCGAAGGTGGCAGTAGGGGAAATCGAGGAAAAGAGCGGCACCATCGCTCGCTTTGAGGGAGACCGTGACGAGTTGAGGGAGGCAATTGACAGGGAGCTCGAACTGAAGCGGATCGAGGCCGATCTGCCCGGTCTGGATTGTGGTAGGTGCGGTTACGATACATGCAGGGAGCTGGCGGAAAGTATATACAGCGGTGAGAGCCGGCTCGGCGATTGTGAGGTACGGGAAGAAAAGACGGTCGAGCTGAAAGTTGATGGAGAAGAAGTACCGCTGGAGAACTTCCCCGCCTTGATGCTGGAGAAGGGGGTCAAGGGAATGCTGAAGTCCCTGAAGGGCGTCGACGAAAAGGTGGACCAGGTGTCGCTGGAGATAAACGGCTGATGTCTCGTGCCGGAGTCAGATTCGGACATCGCGCGTTAACTGGAGTTCTTGAATTTCGATGAACGAGAAGAAAAAAGGTGACGCCTTTAGTTTTGAATTGTTCTCGGCCCGGTTGATCGAGCGGGATAGCCGAGTTTCCGTGGTTGCTTCCAGGGGGGAACGAGAATTCCGGGCGCATCTCAGGAATACGGGCAGGTTGTCCGACCTGATTTACCCCGGTGGGCGGATTGTTTGCGAGTGGAAGCAGGGCGGAAAGACCGACGCAAGAGTGATCGGGGCAATTGACGACGGAACCTACGTACTGCTGGATACTCACGTCCAGGAAAAGTTGTTTGCTCGAGAATTACGGGCGGGTAATATCGGAGTTTTGCCGGAACTGGATTCGGTCAACGAGCAGGAAACCTTTCGAGGCAAAAGGTTCGATTACGGTGTCGTTACCCCGGCCGGAAAGGGTGTGATTGAGCTAAAATCCGCCGTATCCTGCGAGGACCGCTGGGCGAGCTACCCGGATGCACCGTCCCGGAGGGGGCTGGAACACGTACGGACCCTGACGGAACTCGCCCGGGAAAGCCAGGATGTTTACGTGGCTTTTGTCGTAACTCATCCGGATTGTGACAAATTCCGTCCGAACGCCGAAGTTCACCCGGAGATGGCGGATGCGCTGCGCCGCGGCCGGGAGGCAGGCCTGAACCTCTTTGCCACAAAAATGGTTCTGGGTCAGGACGGCCGCGTCAGGTTAGTTTCCGACGATATTCCGGTTCGACTCGGGGACTAAACCGCTCGTTCCGCGAGAGCTTTCAGGGCTTTTACCGATGAAACCCCTCAAGTATAATTAAAAGTCATCTTTAGCTGGAAACCGCTACTTTGCGCTACGTGCGGTTCCCTATGGTTTTAACGGCACATTGGAGCTATCATCTAGAAGGTAACTTTATTCCATAAAAATGAAAAAGATATCCATAAAAGGTGCGGGAGAACACAACCTCAAGGACGTCGACCTGGAGATCCCCAGGGACAACCTGGTGGTAATATCGGGTCTGAGTGGCTCGGGTAAATCCTCCCTGGCCTTTGACACCATTTATGCAGAAGGTCGAAGAAGGTACCTGGAGTCGCTCTCCGCTTACGCCAGACGGTTCCTCGGCCAGATGGAGAAGCCCGACGTGGATTTTATCGAGGGCCTTTCACCTTCGATATCAATTGATCAGAAGACGACCGGGCAGAATCCCAGATCGACCGTCGGTACGGCCACGGAGATTTACGATTACATGAGACTGCTTTACGCTCACGTCGGCGTGCCCCACTGTCCGAATTGCGGTAAGGAGCTGTCGACCCAGACCCCCGAAAGGATCATTGATCAGGTGATGGAACTGGAAGAGGGTAAGAAGGTATACGTTCTCGCACCGGTGGTTCGGGGCAGAAAGGGGGAATACCAGGATCTGTTCCAGCAGTTGAGCGACCAGGGGTTCATGCGGATCCGCGTCGACGGCCGGATAAGGGAGCTTGAAGAAGAGATAGAGCTGGAAAAGTACGTCAAGCACGACGTGGAGGTAGTGGTTGATAGACTGCTGGTAAAGAGCGACATAAGATCCCGGGTGGCAGATTCGGTCGAGACGGCACTGGACCTGGCCGACGGCAACTTGATTATCAAGGTAAAAAACGGAGAAGAGCTGACTTTTAGCGAGGAACAGGCCTGTTCCGACTGTGGAATAAGCGTTCCGGAATTAACTCCCCGCATGTTCTCCTTCAACAGTCCCTACGGGGCCTGTCAGAAGTGCGATGGACTCGGGAAAAAAGCCGAAGTGGACCCCGATCTCGTCCTTGACGAGAGTCTGTCGATCGAGGAGGGGGGCATACTTCCCTGGAAAAAGAACCCGGGCAAGTGGAGGAAATCCATCCTCAACGCTTTCTGTAAGGCGCATTCCATTCCAAGGGAAGCACCGATCGGCGAGTTAAGCGACGAAGAAATTGACCTGCTGCTCTACGGGGACGACGAAAAGGTAAGTTTCCTTTATACGAACCGAAAGGGACAGACCAAGCGCCACAGGAGGAAGTATAAAGGGGTCATTCCAGAGCTGGAGGAAAAGTACAGGGATTCGAGCTCAAATAGCAGTCGCAAGAGGATAGAGGAGTACATGGCCAAACTACCCTGTCCCCGCTGTGAGGGCGGCAGACTCAACCAGAAAAGTCTGGCAGTAACTGTCAACGGAAAGAGCATTGACGAAGTAACTGAATTATCAATAGATGATGCCTACGAGTTCTTTGACTCGCTCGAACTCAGCCGGAACGAGGAGATGATTGCCGGGGAAATCCTGGAAGAGATAAAGGCCAGGCTGGGTTTCCTCCTGGACGTCGGGCTGGATTACCTGACGCTGGACCGGGAATCGGGTACACTGTCGGGCGGAGAAGCCCACAGAATTAAACTGGCAACCCAGATCGGTTCCGGCTTGACCGGGGTGCTCTACATTCTGGACGAACCAACGGTAGGACTGCACCAGCACGACGTGGACAGGTTGCTGGACACCCTGAAGGACCTGAGAGACATGGACAACACGGTTATCGTGGTTGAGCACGACCGGCAGACGATAAAGGAATCGGACTGGGTGGTGGAGCTCGGTCCTGGAGCCGGCGTCAACGGGGGAGAAGTAATACACGAGGGGCCTCCCGAGGACCTGGTGGAAGTAGAGGAATCATGGACCGGAAAGTACTTGAGGGGCGACAAGGAGATACCGATCCCGAGGAAACGGCGCCACTCCCCGGGCGACAAAATATGGGTCCATGGGGCCAGAGAACACAACCTGAAGGATATCGACGTGGGGATACCGCTTGGCCTGTTTAACTGCGTTACGGGGGTGTCCGGTTCCGGTAAATCTACCCTGATCAACGACGTCCTCTACCGGCAGCTGGAAAGAGAACTGCATAATAGCGGGGCCAAGCCGGGGGAGCACGACGAAATTGAGGGTGTAAACCAGCTGGAGAAGGTTATCGAGATCGACCAGTCCCCGATTGGAAGGACACCAAGGTCCAACCCGGCGACCTATATCAAGGTCTTTCGATACATCCGGGAGCTCTTTGCCGAGACGCCGGAGGCCCAGACCAGGGGCTACGATAAGGGCCGGTTTTCCTTCAACAGAAAAGGAGGCAGGTGCGAGGAGTGCAAGGGCAGAGGGCACAAAGAAATCGAGATGCACTTCCTTCCGGACGTCACTGTGCCCTGCGAGGACTGTAACGGCAAGAGGTACAACAAGGAAACGCTCGAGATCACCTACAAGGGAAAAACCATCGCCGACGTCCTGGAAATGACGGTGGAGGAGGCGCTCCACTTCTTTACGAATCACGACAAGATAAAGCGGAAGCTCGAAACTTTAAGGGACATAGGCCTGGGCTACATCAAGCTGGGTCAGCCCTCCACGACCCTCTCCGGCGGTGAGGCGCAGCGAATAAAGCTGGCAAAGGAACTTTCCCGGCGCAGACAGGGTCATACCCTCTACCTATTTGACGAACCGACAACCGGCCTACACGCGGAAGACATCAGAAAGCTGCTTGACGTCCTGCACAGGTTGGTTGACGAGGAGAACACCATAGTTGTAATCGAGCACAATCCACACGTAATCAAGACCGCCGACTGGATTATCGACCTCGGGCCGGGCGGCGGCAAGCACGGAGGAAGACTGATAGAGGAAGGGACGCCGGAAGAAGTTAGCGAATCCGAGGACTCCTTTACCGGGGAAATCCTGGACGAAATTTTCTCCGAGAAGAGGGAAGAGCTACTGACGCGATGAACCTGAAGGACGAAGTTAAAAATTTCCCGGAGGAACCGGGTGCCTACATTATTCGGTCGGCCGGGAAGGTGATTTACGTGGGGAAGTCGAGTTCCCTCAGGGACAGGGTAATGAGTTACTTCAATTCCGGCAAGGCGACCTCCCTCAAGACCAGGAGCCTGCGAGAAGAAGCCGACGAAGTCGATTACATCGTTACGGAGTCGGAGGTAGAGGCTCTCGTCCTCGAGGAAAACCTGATCAAAGAATATCGGCCGAAGTACAACGTCCTGCTCCGGGACAACAAGCGCTATCCCTACCTAAAGATAACGGACGAGCAGTACCCGCAGCTCGAGGTCACTCGCAAGCGGGGAGACGAGGACGGCGAGCTGTTTGGCCCTTATACGGACGCGGGGGCCATGCGAAAGACCCTCGATACGATAGAGAAGGTTTTCCCGATCCGGGACTGTAGCTGGTCGCCGGAGGAAGGAGGTCGTCGCCCATGCCTCCGATACCATATAGATTTATGCCCTGCACCCTGCGCGGGTAAAGCCGACAGGGAAAGCTACATGGAAACGGTCGATAGTATCAGGGACCTGCTCAAGGGCAGGGTAAAAGAAGTTAAGGAAGAACTCAGGAAAAAGATGGAGCGGGCGTCGGAGGAAAAAGATTTTGAAAAGGCGGCGGAGTGGAGGGACAAGATAGATGCACTCGGAAAGATTTCCCGGGGACAGAACGTCCGGCTGAAGAACGAACTAGATCGTGACTTTATTGCCCTGGAAAGGGATGACGCTGGAGCCGAAGCCGATAGAACCCGGGGCAGGATTCAGGTTTTCTTCGTCAGATCGGGCAGGATAAGCGGGCAGGATAGCTTCGAAGTGAACTTCCCCCCAGGGGAGGAAGACTCATCCGTACTGGCTGGCTTCCTGAAAAAGTTCTACGCAAACAGAAGAGTCGTGCCCCAGGAGATCTACGTCGAGGAAAAGCCGGAGGATGAGGCTACGATTGTTGAGTGGCTCTCGGAACTTCGCTCCGGTCGAGTGGAATTCGTAGTTCCGCAAAGGGGACAAAAAAAGAGGGTCCTGGAAATGGCAAAGCGTAATGCCCGCTATGGCAGGGACGAAATTACGGGATCTGCCGGGTCCGAAGGAAAAACGCCCGGGGAAAAGGGTGCCGAAGAGCTGCAGGAGGTGCTGGGGTTACCGGCGGCTCCGAGAAGGATCGAAGGTTACGACATCTCAAACATCTCGGGGACCGATTCCGTCGGGTCAATGGTGGTTTTTGAGAACGGAAGGGCCAGCAAAGATATGTACCGTAAGTTCAAAATAGAGGAGGATGGCCCGGACGACTACGCGATGCTCAAAAAAGTCCTGCGCAGGAGGTTTCTCCACGGTTCCGATTCGGATTTGGAGGATCGGGAAGAAGAGAAGGACGAAAGTTTTTCCGTTTTTCCGGACCTGGTATTGATCGATGGTGGAAAGGGTCAGTTGAGTGCCTCCAGAGAGGTTCTGGCTTCTTTGAACATGGATCACATCCCGATCGTCGGCCTGGCAAAGGAATTCGAACGGGTATTTCGGCCCGGTCAACCCGAACCGGTTGGCTTTGACAGGGACTCGGAAGGGTTAAAGTTGCTTCAGCGCGTTCGCGATGAAGCACACAGGTTCGCCGTGAGTTACCATCGCCGGTTAAGGCAAAAGAGAACCGTCAGGTCCTCCCTGGATGCCATTCGGGGTGTCGGCCCGAAGCGTAAAAAGACACTTCTTCAGACTTTTGACTCCGTCAAAGGTGTAAGTCAAGCGTCTTTGGCCGAGTTGAAGGACGTTTCTGGTATACCCGAGCCAGTAGCGGAAAGAATTAAGGAATTTTTTCGAGATAATTAGACCGATTTCGGGCTAGGCGAAAAATCCTTTTATTTCTTCTACTATCTTCTCCGAAGCGTCACCGCGACCGAACGGGTTTGTGGCTTTTGCCATGCTGTCGTAGTATTCCCCGTCCTCGAGCAGCTTTTTTGCTTCAGCAAAGATCCTTTCCGCGTCGGTCCCGACCAGTTTCGCGGTTCCGGCTTCAATTGCTTCCGGCCTCTCCGTCCTATCGCGGGCCACCAGTACGGGGATTCCCAGCGCGGGAGCTTCCTCCTGGATTCCGCCGGAATCCGTGATTATCAGCGAAGACTTTTCCATCAAACCGACGAAGGTGAGGTAATCAGCCGGCTCGATTAAGTGAATGCGACTGGTCCCTCCGAGAACCTCATGCACGGTTTCTCGGACTTTCGGATTTAGATGAACGGGAAAGACTATTTCTACCTCAGAAAACTCCCGGGCAATACGCCTCAGACCGAGACAGATTTCTTTTATTCCACCCTCCAGGCTCTCCCGCCTGTGGGCGGTAACCAGAATTAGCTTCTTGTCCTCTGCCTCAATACCGGAAAGGTCCATCGGGAAGTTCGGGTTCAGGGAACCGCCACGGATGGATTCCGTAATTTTCTCTAGTGCGTCGATTACCGTATTTCCGGTAACGGATATCGTATCGTCCGAGTAGCCCTCTTCCAGTAGGTTTCTTCGGGAATCCTCCGTCGGGGCGAAATGCAGGTCCGACAGGGAATCGGCAAGCTGGCGGTTGATTTCTTCCGGGAACGGGTCGGTTCTGTCTCCACTGCGCAGCCCTGATTCCACGTGGCCGACCGGTATTCTGTGGTAAAAACCCGTTAAAGCGCCCACGAAGGCGCTGGTAGTATCTCCCTGAACGATCACCAGATCGGGATGAGTAGAGCGAAGAGTCTCGTCCAGACCTTCTATGGCTCTGCTGGTTAGACCGGAGAGGCTCTGGGACTCCTTCATTAAACCGAGATCGTAATCGACGGAAAAGTTAAAGACGTTAATTGCGCCTTCAAGCATCTCCAGGTGCTGGCCGGTAGAACAGGTTTCGGAATTAAATTCCCCTCTGGCCGATAACTCGTCGATCAGGGGGGCTAATTTGATTACCTCCGGGCGGGTTCCAAATACGGTTAAAGTTTTTATCATA
>CAZNVA010000050.1:0-8967 GCA_964576335.1 uncultured Thermotogae bacterium
AGGTCGCCCCGCTCGATTCTTTCCGGGTCGTAGTAGTCGAATGGAAACTCCGTTTTGCCCCGGGTAATCAACTCGGCCAAACCCAGACCCACGGCAGGTGCCATCATGTAGCCGTGGCCGCTGAACCCTGCTGCGATATAACATCCTTTCGGACCAAACTCGCCGATTAGTGGATTGCCGTCGGGTGTCATTGCGTAATATCCGCCCCAGCTTCGCAGGAGCCTGGCGTGTTTGAGTCCCGGTATGATGGAAGCAAGCGCCCGGCTGACCCTGTTTTCGAACTCGAGCGTCTCGGAGGTATCGTAAGTGGGTCTCTCGTCTTCCGGAGTACCCACCCCGCCGATAATCCCGCCTCTTTCCGTCTGGGTTAGGTAAGCGTCCTCGTGGGCCATGGATATGACCATCGGTTCTATCGTGCCCGGCTCAAAAGGTTCGGTAATCACTGCCTGATGCCGGTAGGGTTCCACGGGTACATCGGTTTCGATCATATGGCCAATTTGCGGAGCCCAGCCTCCGGCGGCATTTACCAGGACTTTGGCTTTAAATTTCCTTTCCGGGGTTTTGACGATCTTACCCTGGCCATCCCGGTTTAATTCTATTCCTGTGACTTCCGTGGATTCTACGAGGTCCACCGGACTCCTGTCGAAGTGCCGTTTAAAGGCCGCGACGACTTTGAACGGGTGGGCCTTGCCGTCCTCCGGGTTATAGCTGGCACCCTCCAGTTCGGAGACGTCGAGGTGCGCGCAAATTTCCTCTACCTCGTTTGGTTTCAGGATCTCCGTCGGGACTCCAAGTGAATTTTGCAGGTTCTTCAGTTCGCGATAATTTTCTAGTTCTTCCTTTGAATGGTGGAGATAAAGGTAGCCAGTTTGGCGAAAATCGAAACCAAGGTCTCCGGAAAGCTGGCTCCAGAGTTTTTCCGCCCTTTTCATGGTTTTTATCGTCGGTTCATCGGAGAACTGGGCCCTGATCCCTGTTCCACAGCGGCCGGTCGATCCACTTCCGGCGTAGTCCTTTTCCAGGATCGTCACGTCTTCCACGCCAAGTTTTTCCAGATAGTATCCCGTCGCAAGTCCGGTTGAACCGCCCCCAATTATTACGACGTCCCGGTCAATCATTATCGTTCCCTCCTATGGATCCCTCGCCGGCGGTAAAACGGGCGGGAACGGGTATTACGGGGGATCTGGTTCTGGTTAAACCTATCTCCTCCGGTGATCGGTCGGTCTCATCCGCAAGAATTCTCCGAACGTGGGGTAAACACGTCCTGCCGCCACATGTTCCCGTGCCTGCCTTCGTCTTCCGCTTGAGAAGTTCCATCGTGTCAAAGCCGTCATTTATTGCCTGCCTGATCTCGCTCTCGGTGACGTCCCTGCAGCGACAGACTATTACTTCCTCCTCGTTCCGGTTACTCATTCACGCCTCCTGATGTTCCTTACCTCGTTGGCGTACTCTTCCGGAACCCGGACAGTGACGGTTGGCGTGTCCCCGGCTGAATCCTCTCTGGTAAGTACGTCTTTTACCGTTCCCGAAGTTACCGGCTCCCCTTTTCTATCCAGCGCCTCGACTACTTCTCCCACCCGGGGGAGGTCGAATTCGAAAGGCAGCGTCAGATCACAGCCCTCTTCCGGCGAACAGTCGAGCAAAAATATCGCCAAGCCAGGACAGTACTGAACACAGATTGAACAACCGGTACATTTCTCGAAGTTTACATTCGGCGTATCGTTAAGATCTTCCATTTCAATTGCCCCGACCGGGCAGTGCTGGCTGCAGGGATCGCAGGGTATCCGCTGCGGACATTCCACTACCGCCACTGGCCCTTTTTCCAGCCTATCCCTTTCTGGAAGCTGGACTTCTTCCCGTTCGAGTTTACCGGAAACTTTCCAGTTAGTCTCGTTCAAGTCTTACCTCCTTTACTCCCTTTCGAATACCTTCGTAGTACGGGCCGGATCTCAATCCTGCTAGCTCTTCCCGGGCTTTTTCGACCGTTTCTTCTTCCCTTCTGCCGCCTTTACCCAGCGCGATGGCGGCATCGGCTCCGGCGATTGCCCCCTCGAGCGATGCGGACGTAGCTTCCTCCACCCCGGTGACGTCTCCCGCAGCGTATACGTCTTCCCTGCTGGTTTTCATCCTCGGTCCCTTTCTGGGTACGTAACCGCCCAGCCTTCTATCGAGCGTCAACTCGCATCCGGCGTGGTGGAGTAACCGATAACTCGGCGAGAGTCCCACCCCGAGCGCCAGAAATTCGATTTCGTAGTTCTTCTCGCTGCCCTCCAGGCGATTGCCATCTTCGTCGACTTCGGCAATTGTCGCCTTTTCCACCTTTTCCTCCCCGGTGACTCGGATTACTTCGTGGTTCGTCAGTATCGGGACTCCGGCTCGTCTAACCTTGGCGGCGTGAACGAAGTATCCTCCGATCTCAGGAGCGATTTCAACTATCCCTTTCACGTCGACTCCGGCCTGAAGTAGCTGGTATGCCACTATCAAGCCGACGTTTCCCGCTCCAACCATCAAAGCGGAGCTTCCTGGCTTTACCCCGTAGACGTTCATCAGCGTCTGAACTCCTCCGGCACCGTAGACGCCCGCCAGGTCGTTGTTGGGAAAGCGGACAGTATCCTCAATTGCCCCGGTGGCAACGATGATTTTCTCGGCTTCTATTCTGACGAACTTTTTTCGATTTACGTAGACTCCGGCGGAACCATCGTATATTCCCACGGCGCTGGCAGAGGTCATTACCTCGATTCTCTTTTCTTGCTTAACCTTTTCCGTCAGTTCCTCCCCTATGTCGATTCCTCTTTGCCCTGCTTCCTCTTCCGAGGAGCCAAAGAACTTGTGCGTCTGTTTGACGAGCTGGCCGCCGAGAAACGGGTTCTCGTCAACTATCGTGACCCGAGCTCCAGCGCGAGCCGCCGTTAGTGCGGCTCTCAACCCGGCAGGCCCGCTTCCAATTACCAGCACCTCGGTCTTTTCGGAGTCGATGAGTCCGGGATTGAGTTTCCCTTTGGAGGAAGGTAGTTCGGGAAAACCGCTCTGCTTTTCTACTTCCATCCCCTCCCGGACCTCCGTGATGCAGGTTCGGACGTTTGGCACGCCGTCGACCTTCATCAGGCAGGAAGAACACTTTCCTATGGCGCAGAACAAACCCCGGGACCTGTTTTCCTCCCCGCTTTTTCTTAATTCAATTACCCCCTGGTTGTGGAGAGCGGCAGCGATCGTTTCACCCTTTTTGCCCGTAACCTCCTGACCCTCGTAGGTAAAGGTGACCTCTTCCTCTTCCGGAAAGGAGAGGATGGGATGATCCTCAATTCTCATGGAAACTATGATTCCCCCTCAGTGGAACTGTAATTTGACTTCAACCGTACCAATTATGCTATAATAACTTTGCTGGTTCTGTCAAATTAGTAAGATGGTGACCGAGAAACCCGCTTAAACGAATGCCTGTACCGGGGGTAATATGCAAAACCCGCTTTCGGAAAAAATTTATAAGAGCCGGATGACCGAGCGCGAGGAGGACATTCGCGGCCCTTACTTCAGGGATCAGACGGCGATAATCCACTCCCTGCCTTTCCGCCGGTTGAAGAACAAAACACAGGTCTTCTTTGCTCCGGAGAACGACCATATCTGTACCAGGATAGAGCACGTACTCCACGTCTCGACGATATCGGCGACGATATGCAAGGGGCTGGGTCTGGACGTCGAGCTGGCTCAGGCGATAGCCCTCGGCCACGACCTTGGCCACGCCCCTTTTGGCCATTCCGGAGAGGAGATCCTGGATCGGTTGAATCAGAACGACGATGGCTTCGTCCACGAGTTACACGGTTTGAGGATAGTGGACAAACTGAGCCGCTATGGGAAAGGGCTAAACCTTACTTACGCTGTTAGAGACGGCATCGTATCTCATTACGGGGAAGAGTTCAACCAGTCAATTCAACCCCGAAAAAAAAGAAAAAAGCTGTCTGACCTGGAAAAAAGAGGGACTCCGCCGACTACTTACGAAGGTTGTGTCGTCAGGATGTCCGATAAAATAGCCTACTTCGGTCGGGACATCGAGGACGCGATAAAGGCTGACCTGATAAGGGAAAAGGATATACCTTCGGACGTCAGAGCTGAGCTCGGAACGAAAAATGGGGAGATAATTGACGTCTTCGTCAAGGACTTGATCGAGTGGTCGATGCAGAATGAAAAAATTGGGTTTTCCGACGAGAAGTACGAGTTAATGCGGTCCCTGAAGGAGTTCAACTACGAAAATATCTACGGCCACGAAAGGTTAAAGAGGTACGCGGGTCACGCGGAGGTCATACTTAACTTGCTTTTTGACCACCTCGTCGGATTGATGGAGGAGCACGGTAGAAATTACTCGGGTTACCTGGAAAGTGCCATTCCGCTTGACCGCAGGTTCGGTGATTACCTGAAGGGACTCAGCGATTTCTACGGAGTGGAGGAGCCGTTCGACCAGCAGCAAATTGCACTGGATTATATTGCCGGAATGACTGACCAGTACGCCCTTAAGGCCGCCAGGGAAGTAATATTCCCCGAGCCGATCAAGTTCGACCACGTCGAAGATTAATCAAGTTATCTCCGGCCCAATCTTTCCAAGCCCCGTTTTTGTCACAGCTGGCAGGATTTGGGTTCAAGTTCAACCGAACCGGCATAAATAGCTGTTAAAAGGAAAACCCGAACCCGGCTCCACCCAGAACTCCCTTGATGTCGCCATTAAAACCAAGTTTGCTCTTGGCCCATACCCCCAGGGAGAACGGAAAGGTTTTAAATTGTAGTCCCAGCTTACCGTAGGCCTCCGAAGTCGAAAAGGAAAAAGAAGGTTGGTCCGTGGTAACACTCATTACCGGACTGGCCCCTAAATACATGTGAAGCGCGCCCGTGCTGGTGCCAAAGTTGCTCAAGACGAGGTCCGTCAGCAGGTAGCTAAAGAGATCAATTTCCTTGCTGGATTCCTCCATTGATTTGAGTCCCCCGAGTTCCAGTTTGAAAAGTCCGCCGGTTCTCAGGAATCCACCAAAACGGGTAAAGTCGTCCGAATAGCTTTTTTCCAGGGATAGCCCAAGAGTGGTTCCGCCGCTGGCAGGGAAGCTTACAGCTAATAAGAAGAGGACCACCAGAGATAGTAAACCGGTATCAACGACTTTCATATCTTCTCGAGTCATCATTGTTCTCGGTTAATGATAATCGGGTATACATGCTTCAAAGCAAATAACAGCTGTGACGTCCCGAACTTACCTGTTTCCTGTCTGGTTCGGAGATTGAGATCCTGGAGCAACAGGTAATGCAGGGAGTACGGACCTTTTCCAACCTCTTCAAGAGGTAAAGCGGTTTACTTCTTCCCTGTTCGGAAAGGAGGATGTCGCACCGTAATCGGTGGTGGTCATGGCAGCTACGGCATTACCGAACTCTACTGCATCCAGGACGTTGGTTTCCGTTAAACCTTCGAGGTTCCCGTTTAATTGAATTAACTTGTGCAGGGCCCCCGCCATGAAGCCGTCCCCGGCTCCCGTGGTGTCCTTAACGTCCACCTGGTGACCGCCTATTCTGTGGACTGAGCCGTGGAAATTGAGCAGGCAGCCTTTTTCGCCCCGGGTAGCTACGACGAGTTTTGGACCCTCTTTTAAAATCTCATTCGTCGCGGCCTCTAGCCCGGCGCTTTCCGTCAGAAAAAGGGCCTCTTCCTCGCTCAATTTTACCACCTGGACCTCCGGAAGAAGTTCTTTTACCGTTTTCTTTAATTTATCCTCGTCCTCCCAGAGATCCGCCCGGAGGTTGGGATCCATTGTCACGGTTACCCCGTGTCGTTTTGCACAGCGAACTGCCTTGACCGTGGCTTCTTGGCTTTCCTTCCTGGTCAGCGACAGGGACCCAAAATGAAGGAACTTGCTGGAAGAGATATAATCCTCGTCGATTTCGTCCTCGGTCAAAAGCTCGTCCGCCCCTGGATTTCTGTAAAAGGCGAAGTCCCTTTCTCCCGCCTCCGTCAACGAAACGAAGGCAAGCGTAGTATTGGCTTCCCGGGTTTTCCGAAGACGGCTGACGTCCACGCCGTTTTCCCGGAACTCCCTTTCCAGATAATCTCCAAAGCTGTCTTCGCCCACCTTGCCGATAAATCCGACTTCCTCGCCCAGTTTGCCCAGCCCAACGGCAACGTTGGCTGGAGCTCCACCGAACCTCCTGTAAAAGTTATTCACTTCGGCAAGCGGCAACCCGGATTCGGTGGGTACGAAATCTATTAATGCTTCACCCATAGTGATTACGTCTACCATATCAGTTGATTATAAGCGAAGCCGGTCCGTTTTTATAACTGTTTTGAGTATTTTTTCGCTGGAAACTCTTCAAGGCTCCGGGATAGGATTGATTGATATCCCCCTTTTGACGGTTTACCATTCTTTCACCATGAAAACGAAAGTAATATCTTTTGATGCAGACGGAACGGTCGTAAATAGCAATTACGTCAATAAGTTCTGGTTTCAGGAACTGCCGAAAGCTTATGCAGAAAAGAAGGGAATCGAATTTGAGGAAGCTCGGGACGAACTCGTCGAACTGTACGACGAGATCGGCGACGAGGATATCAGGTGGTACAGGCCGGAGTACTGGTTTGAGAGGTTTGACCTTGAGCCGGAACCACAGGAAGTGATTGAGAGAATAAGGGAACCGGAAAACGTGGAATTTTACCCGGATGCCCTGGAGGTCATAAATAAATTCAAAGACGATTATGCGTTGATAGTTACCTCCAACTCGCCGAGGACCTTTCTCGATTACGCCCTGAAAGAACTCGGTGACAGTTTTGAGGCAGTATATTCCTGTGTCTCCGATTTTGGGGAAGTCAAGAAGGACGAATCCGTTTACCGCAGGGTGACGGAGTTACTGGATGTCCGGGGAGAAGAAATGGTTCACGTCGGAGACCACTGGCGCTTCGATTACAAAGCACCCAGGAGGATTGGGATTGAGACTTTTTACATAAACCGGGACGGCAAGGACGGAAAAGAGGACGCGGACGGAGTAATCGAAGATATGAGAGAAATGATCGAGCGAGTTGACGGTTAGTAATTTCTCTCGTATCAGTTTTGTCGAACCCTCTCCTTCCCGGAATTGGTGACGTAAAGGAGCAGGCCGGAAAGAACTATCAACCCTCCTCCCAGCAAGGCAAAAGGAGTTAATTTCTCTCCTAAAAAGAGGGTTGCCAGCACGACGGCGGAAAACGGTTCTACGATGATCAAAATTACCGAGGATAGCCCCGCCCTGGTTTCTTTCAACCCCCTGGCGAATAAGGAGTAGCCGAGTAAAGTCGAAATAAATACGAGTCCCAGCAGCGCCGGAAGTGAACTACCGGTAAGGTCGAACTGAAAGCCTCCGATCAGTACGACCGGCACAAGGCTTAAGCCGCCAAAAGAAGCCGGCCAGAACAGGGTCTGCAGGGTGGTTTTTGATTTACCCAGTTCCTTGAGCACTATAAGGGCCGCCGTATACGTTACTCCCGATATGAAGGCCATCAGGTAACCGAATAGGGATTCGAGGCCTCCGGAAAATCCCACGTTATAAATAAAGAATACCCCAATACCCGTCCCGGCGAGCGATACGAGTTCGGCCGTTTTAATCTTTTCCCCCTGAAAAATCGTGGAATAGAGGATCGTGGAAAAGGGAAAAGCTACGTAATGCAGGAACACGGCTTCGGAGACGGGGATCAAGACGAGTGACTTCAGGTAAAGCGAGAAAGTCAGGCCAAATCCCAGCACCCCGCCGATCAGCGCGCCCACGAAGCTTCGAGCGTCGTTTAACGATAATTCTTTTAGCTGACCGCCAGCGATCTGATAGAAGAGTATAAGTCCCCCGGTCGAGAGTAACCTGATTGCGACCAGCAGAACCGTCGATACGTCGTTCCCAATTATATTGACGAACAGGCCGATTGTACCGAAACATACGCCGGCAAGTAAGAGGTATAACATGCGAGTATTATAACTATAAACGGCAAACTTTTTAAGTTCCATTTTTTTAAGGGCGGGGTCCTCATCTACAGAGCCTTTACTTGTTATAAACGAACCATCAATTAAAATTTTATTGAATTAAACTCCGCGAGGCTCCGAAATATGACGCGCAGAGGATCGAGAAAGTTTCGAATTCCGGTATTCACGATCATTGCTGGACTCTTGCTCGCCGGCCTGGCGACGGGAGCCTGGTTTATTCGACCCCAGCAGGTAATGGAGCGCGGATCCGCGGCCCTTTCCGGTAACGATCTGGTTAGCGTTGAAGAAAGAAAGGTAAACGGCGCAGGGGGCTTTCTGTTTACTCCGGAGGAGGACGAGAAGGGCGTCGGGTTCGTATTTTATCCCGGTGCCAGGGTTCCTGTCCGAGCTTATGCTCCGAACGCCCTTGCCATAGCGGAACGCGGTTACGAAGTTTTCCTGGTGAAGATGCCACTCAACCTTGCCGTACTGGCTTCCGGCAGGGCCGGCAAAGTCATTTCCGGTTTGGGGAATGTCGATAACTGGGCCATCGGCGGACATTCTATGGGGGGAGCCATGGCTGCTAAATTTGTTGCCGAAACTGATTTGGACGTATCCGGGCTGGTTTTATGGGCTTCTTATCCGCCGGAAGGTGCCGAATTCGACCCCGGTCTCAGCGTTCTGAGTATAACAGCCAGCGAGGACGAGATTATCGACGACGAAAAGCTGAACCGGTCAAGAGAACAGCTGCCAGAAGGGACGGAGTTCGTGGAAATAGCCGGTGGTAACCACGGCCAGTTCGGCTGGTACGGGTTCCAGTCCGGTGACGGCGAAGCACAAATCACCCGGGAGAACCAGGTCAAGATCCTCGTCCGTGAAACCACGGACTTTCTTTCAACTCTAAGTGAAAAAGGTTCCGGACAATAGAGTTTCTACAACCAGCAATTTCCTTTCAGCAGGTCGGAGCCATATCTGAATTATTTTCCCTTTTGGAATATAATTTATTGGAGATACTTCCCACCCA
>CAZNVA010000051.1:0-8914 GCA_964576335.1 uncultured Thermotogae bacterium
TACGATCGTGTGAATACGGTAATTTCCCTGGGGCAAATTGGTCGCTGGAGACGGAAGCTCCTGGAGGTTATGGACCCATCCGAGGACGAGAGGATACTCGATCTGGGGTGCGGTACGGGGCAACTTACGCGGCTCCTTGCTGATTCAGCCCCGGAGGGAGAGATCGTTGGCGTGGACCTAACCCCCGAGATGATCGAAGAGGCGAAAAAAGAACTCCCGGCCAGGTACGGCTCGACCGTCGACTTTAAGACGGGTAAAGGCGAATCACTTGACCTGGAAACGAGTTATTTTGATTCAGCTGCTTCCGCGTTCACTTTGAGAAACGTGGAGGATATCAGGCAGGTGCTCTCCGAAATGAAGAGGGTCGTGAAGCCAGGTGGCAAGGTATTTACTCTCGAGCTGGCCAAGCCTTCGATTCCACTGTTCAGCGATCTTTATTTCTTTTACTTCAACAACCTCCTGCCCTTACTCGGCGGGTTGGTTTATGGCGAAATGGGTCCTTACCGCTATCTAACGGAGTCACTGAAACAGTTTCCAAACCAGGAAAAGCTGAAAGATATATATATCGACCTTGGCCTGAAAGAAGTTACTTACGAAGAGTTATTTGGTGGTGTAGCCGCAATACATTCAGGAAGGAAACAGGAGAGCTGGTAACTGATGGGGTCGATTCTTGATTTGCTGGAACCGGTCAATGACGACCTGGAAGCACTGGAAGAGGAGCTCGAGGAGCTGGTTCATGCCAACCTGGAGCCCCTGACCAGTAGCTCGTCCTACCTGTTGAATTCGGGCGGTAAACGTTTGAGGCCGGCTCTAGTCCTGCTTTCCGGCAAGATGTTTGACTACGATTTTGAAAAGGCAAAGCCGCTTGCGATAGCCGTTGAGTTCGTTCACATGGCTTCCCTGGTCCATGATGACGTAATCGATGATTCCAACTTCAGGCGCGGAGAAGAGGCCGTGAACTATAAATGGGGTAACAAAATAGCAGTTCTCAGCGGAGATCTGCTATATACCTTTGCGGCGAGTTCTCTGACGAAACTCGAGGATAGCAAGTACCTGAAACACCTACTGGAAGCGGCGCTGGAAATGACCAGGGGTCAGGCCGATCAGACGGTGAATCAAAAGAGTTATGGGCTTTCCTTCAAGGAGTATTTAAAGATAATTCGTCGGAAGACGGCTTTTCTCATGGGTAAGAGCTGCCTTCTTGGCGCAAAAGCTTCCGGTGCGGGGAAGAGGGAACAGGATAGGATGGAGAAATTCGGTTTAAACCTCGGGCTTTCCTTTCAGATATCCGACGACCTGAGGGACCTGGTCGGGAGAAAGGAAGAGCTCGGCAAGGACCCCGGCAACGACCTGAGGGAGGGTACAATTACCCTGCCGACGATGCTTGCCTTAGAAGAATCCAGCCGGGAGGATTTTTTACGGGAACTGCTTGAAAAGGAGAGCCCCACCAGAAGCGAAATCGAAGAAGGAATAAATATTATCAGGAGTTCCGGGGCTGTTGAAGAGACAATCAACTATTCCAGGCGTTTTGCCAGCAAAGCCATCTCGTCTCTACCGCCCCCCGATGGCAGCGAAGTTGCCAGAAACGCCCTGGAGTCGATTACCCGCTACGTTAGCGGTAAAGAGGTCAAGGGAAAAACCTACCTTGGGGAGGGAGTTGCAGTTTAGGACCTAATAACCTTGATCGATCACTTTTTTTGCATATAACCACTTAATTAATTGAAAAGTTTTCTGCTTATCAATAATATTCACAATAACAAAGCCGGGGTCTATTTTTAGACCCCTTGAAATTGTAGGTAACGTGGATCGAATTGCTCGTAGCTGGTGTTTAGAAAAATAAAATAAACGAGACGGTGAATAAAGTGAACACATTTGGCCTAGACCTTACAAAGCTTGATGACGACGAGGACCTAAAGTTTAGAACTATCAGGCGAGTGGATGAAGTAACGATACCGCTAAAAGGAGGCTTTGGCTCCACCCTGAATCCGTCCGTAGAGGTAGGTGACGAAGTTGAGGCCGGCGAAATAATTGCTCGGAACGACCAATCCCTCTCAACTCCGATACACTCCAGCCTTGATGGCGAAGTAGTTGGGTTTACTGAAGTTGATTACTTTCACGAAGAAACTCTGGAGGACTTCGAAAATACGGTTCCGGCTGTCAGAATAAAAGCTAATCCGGACCAGGAAGTTACCGGCGACGGAATCAGCTGGCAGAAGGAAAAACCCGCCAACTTGAGGGAGTTGCTTTACCTTGCCGGATTGACCTCATTTGGTCAGACCGGAATACCGACGGAATTCCGCAGTTCTTACTTTTCTCCCGATGAAGTGGAAGTAATTCTGATCAATGGTGTCCGCCTGGCACCGTTTACCCGACACAGAGTGGATTACGAGAAAGAATTTTCAGCTTATAAAAAAGGGTTAAGAATTTTAGCCCGCTGTTTTCCGGATGCTCAGCTCCATTTTGCTCTTGATGAAGAGACTTACGAGAGTCTGGATTCCGTGAGTTCGAGCCAGAAAATAAAGGCTCACTCCGTGGCTGAGAATAGTTACATGGAGAGGCCAAAAATGCTTGCCCGGGAATTGACAGGAGCTGACGGACTCGACGAAGGGGGTTTTCTGCTCGAACACGGGGTTCTTGCACTGGATGAACTGGTGCCACTTGCCGCATATCGGGCAGTGGCAAAAGGTGTCCCGTTCGTTCGCAACAGGTTCAGTCTTGTCGGGCCGGGGGCGGAGGCCAGCCTCTACGAGGCACCCGTAGGAGCTAACGTGGGCAATTTAGTTCAAAACGAAATTCGAGATGGAGGCTCTTATCTTGACATAATGAGTGGGCCTCTCAGCGGCAAGAAGCTTGAAAGCCTTGAGTTACCACTGGGGAAGGAATTTGATTCGCTCGTGAGGCTGGAAAAGCCCAAAGAGACGGATACGCTGGCCTGGTTACAGACAGGTTTAACACGGAATTCCTATACCAACGCCTTCTTTTCCGCGCTGGTTCCTGGAAAAAAGAAGGAAGCCGACACGGGCCTTCACGGCGAGGAAAGACCCTGCGTCTACTGTGGTTACTGCAGCGAGGTCTGTCCGGTCGATATTCTACCGTTCCAGATTTACCAGACGCATACTCACGACATGATAGACGAGGTCAACCGCCTGCAGCCGCAGCGCTGCGTCGATTGTGGGCTATGTTCTTACGTCTGCCCGTCAAAACTTCCGCTGAGCGAGATCGTCAAGGAGGCGAAGAAATCGCAGCCCGGGGAAGTCAATAATTACGTGAACTACGAGGAGACCGAAGAAGGTTTGACACCAACAGATATTGGATCGGATCAAGGTAGAGGTGAGGAAGTTGAATAAATTAGACGAGTTGATGTCGGACGTCGCAGACTATACCGAAAATAACCCTTATCTCAAACATATTACCGAAGTCGTGGAGACTATAAGGGCAATAGTATTTCATCAGGGAGAGGCTGCTTCCGAGAGCCCTTTCCTCCGAGATTACATCGAGATAAAACGTTACATGTTTGCAGTAGTGCTTGCCGTTCTGCCCGCCACTATTGCTTCCATATATTTTTACGGCTGGCGCGCGCTTGCCATGATAGTGGTTTCCTACGTGGCAGGAGGGATTGCCGAAGTAACCTTTACCTTAGTCAGGAAAGAAGAAATCACTGAAGGTTTTCTGGTTACTGGCATACTCTTTCCGCTGATTCTTCCGCCCAGTATTCCTCTCTGGATGGTTGCTGTAGGGATTATAGTTGGCGTTATCCTGGGTAAGGAAGTCTTTGGAGGTACGGGTTACAACATATTTAATCCGGCACTCGTCGGTCGTGTCTTTTTGACGATAACTTTTCCGGTTACTATGTCCTCCCGCTGGGTACCTCCCCTTACGGGTGGCTGGGCCGGATTCACGAAGTTTAACGTCGATACGATAACCACTGCGACTCCGCTCGGTGTCTTTGCCAACAGCGGGACACTCGCTCCTTTACGGGAACTGTTTCTCGGAACAATACCCGGTTGCCTTGGCGAGTCTTCGGCACTGCTGGTGATTATTGGCGGAATCTTTCTTATGCTGACCAAGATCGTCGATTGGCGGATACCGGTGGCTTATCTCGGCTCCGTCTTTCTTTTCTCGACGCTTGGCATGTTCCTGTGGCCGAATCAGGTCGCCCCGCCTCTATTCCAGTTGCTGGCCGGTGGACTGCTCTTTGGTGCCATGTTCATGGCCACCGATCCGGTTTCTTCACCGACGACCAAGGAGGGTCGCTGGGTTTACGGAGTCTTTCTCGGAGTTATGACCGTATCTATAAGGGCCTTTTCCGGTTATCCGGAGGGCGTTCAGTTTTCGATTCTGCTGATGAATATGTTTGCGCCTTTGATGGACGAGATGGTGATGACTTTCAGGTACGGGCCGGTTCAGAAACCTTACAAATAGGGCCACGGTGATAAAATGAAGAAAGAAGTATGGATGGTAACGGTTCTGGTCCTGGTTGCCACTATCAGTGCGGGTGTACTTGGCTTCATTAACGTTACAACCAGGCCGATAATAAAAGAGAACGAAGCAAGAAAGTTGAGGGAATCCGTCCTGAGTTCCGTAAACGTGGATTACAACTCCGACAACCTGGAGGAAAAGTTCAAGTCCACGATAGAGACACGGGAAATCGATGGAAAGGAAGTGTTTTTCCACTACGGTCAGGATGGAGAATTGCAGGAAGTTGCCTTCAGGATTTCCGGTTCCGGCTTTCAGGGCCCGATACAGGGGATCATATCTTTAAAGCCCGACCTGCAAACTATTGTGGGGCTGGAATTCTTAAGCCAGCAGGAAACGCCGGGACTTGGAGCTCGTATAACGGAGGATTGGTTCTTAAATCAGTTTAACGGCAAGGTGCTGAAGCCAAAAATTGAAGTAGTTAAGGGCGGCAGCAGCGCCGATAACGAAGTTGATGCTATCACGGGAGCAACCAGAACCAGTAAATCAGTTCAGGGGATCATAAACAACGGTGTGGAAAAGATGAAGAACGATGTCCTGACGGATCAAGCAATGGAGGGTTTGGGCAATGAATAACACCAAAGAAATCTTTATGGCGGGGCTCTGGGAGGACAACCCGGTTTTCCGCCAGATGCTTGGGCTCTGTATAACGCTAGCAATCACTAACAAAGTGGCAAACGGCGTGACCATGGGCGTGGCCGTTTTCTTCGTGTTGACTGCCAGTTCATTTGTGGTTTCCGTTATCGGTGATTCGGTTCCAAGAAGAGTAAGGATTCCGGTGTTTATGCTGGTAATTGCTACTTTTGTGACACTGGTATATATTTTCCTTCAGGCATTCTTCATGCCCTTGAGTGAAGCCCTTGGTGCTTACGTCGGGTTGATAATTACCAACTGCATAATTCTGGGACGGCTTGAGTCCTTCTCCAGCGAGAACCCGCCCTGGGAATCGCTGGTGGACGCTGCGGGCGTGGCTTCCGGTTTCGCGTTTGCCCTAATCGCGATGTCGGTGGTCAGGGAACTTCTTGGTTTTGGAACCATTTTTGGGATTCAGGTACTTGGTTCCGGCTGGACGCCGTGGGTCAGCATGATCCTCGCTCCTGGAGGCTTCCTGGTACTTGGCCTGCTGATCTGGGTCGAAAGAGCGATATCACCTGTGGAGGAGGACTAAAATGAAGTACTTATCAATTCTAATTGCGGCAGTATTTGCTCATAACATAGCATTACGGTACTTTCTCGGCTGGTGCCCCCTGGTATCGCAGTCCAAGAAACTTTCCTCGGCGTGGGGTATGGGCGTGGCAGTAACTCTGGTTATGACGATTACAAGTGCAATAAACTGGCCGGTTTATCATTATCTGCTGGTCCCTTACGGTCTGGAGTACCTTCAGTACATAGCGTTTATAATAGTAATCGCCTCTACCGTTCAGGTGCTTGAAATGGTAATTGAGAGGTTTTTCCCTTCCCTGTATACGACAATGGGAGTGTTCCTGCCCCTGATTACCGTTAACTGTGCAATTCTGGGAGTTTCGCTCTTCATGATCCTCAGGGACTACACGCTCTTTACCGGAATCATATACGCCCTCGGTAGCGGCATTGGTTGGTCCGTTGCAATTATTTCTCTGGCTTCGATCAGAGAGAAGCTACGGTTTGCGGACGTGCCGAAGCCCCTGCAGGGCCCGGGAATTACCATGTTGATTGCCGGAATCATGGCGTTTGCCTTTCTCGGCTTTTCCGGTATGGTCGGCATCCAGTAAGTGGGGGGATAAAATATGGGTTACTTAAGTCCGATTATAGTTCTTAATTTGGTTGCTGGTTCCCTGGCCATCGTCCTTGTGGTCGCGAATAAGCTGTTTGCCGAATACGAGGACGTAACTGTGGACGTGAACGATGGAGAAGAAGAGTTCGTAGTCGAAGGTGGAACCACGTTGCTGCAGGCCTTTACCCAGAACGAAATTTACATACCTTCCGCCTGCGGGGGTCAGGGTAGCTGTGGTTTCTGTACCGCCAAAGTAAAAAAAGGTGGCGGGCCCGTACTTCCGACCGAAGAACCCATGCTTACCCGGGAAGAACTGGTGAACGACGTGCGGCTGAGCTGCCAGGTCAAAGTCCGGGAGGACATGGAAGTAGAGATCGAAGAGAAGTACCTGGAAGTAGAGAAGTACGACGCCGAAGTAATATCTACGGAGGACGTCACGCCGTCCATCAAGGAAATAGTATTTGACCTCAAGGAACCGGAAACGATCGACTTCAAGGCGGGACAATACGTCCAGGTCCAGGTACCGGCGGACGGCGATACGGTGGATAGAGCCTACTCCATTGCCTCCGAGGAAAGCGTGCACGATAAAGTCATGCTGACCGTTCAGTTGATCGAGGGCGGGCTTGGTTCGACCTATCTGCACGAACTTGAAGAAGGAGAAATGGTCGAATTCACCGGTCCGTTCGGTGATTTCTACGTCCAGGATACCGACGCAAAGATCATCGGAGTTGCCGGCGGAGTAGGTTTGGCTCCCCTGCGGTCGATCGTCTTCTCCCTGCTCGAGAAGGGCGTGGATAGAGAGATCTGGCTCTTTTACGGCACGAGGACCCGTGAGGATCTGTATTACCACGAAGACCTGCAGGAACTGGCTGACGAGCACGATAACTTTAAATACGTGCCGGCACTGGACTCTTCCCAACCCGAATGGGATGGAGAAGTCGGTTTGATCACGGAAGTAATGGACGATTACCTGGAGGAGGGCTGGGACATGGAAGGTTACCTCTGTGGTCCTCCGCCGATGATGGAAGCCACGATAGACCTGCTTACGGATTACGGTGTGGACGAGGACGACATACTTTTCGATGACTTCTCCTAAGGTAAGATCCACCCGATGAACAAGGCTAAGGCCCTCCTGTTGAGTAGTCGACCCTGGTCGTTTCCCATGACCATCGGTTCGGTGCTGGTTGGATCTCTGCTGGCAGCCCGCTCAGGAGGGCTGGATCTACTCAATACTCTACTGGTGACTGTGGGGGTCGTCTTTCTCCACGCTGCTACGAACCTGACTAACGATTACTTCGATTTCCAGGAGGAAGTCGATAAAAGGGGTTCTCCGACGACCCGTTACAGGGATCAGCCGCTTGTGGAGGGCTGGTTTGACCCTTCGGAACTAAAAGTTTACGTATTGGTTATGTACCTGATTGGGGCCGCGATTGGCGGTTATCTGACGTACGTTGCAGGGCCGATGATAGTTGCCTTCGGTTTGCTTGGCGTCGCGGCAAGTTATTTTTATACCGGAGGGGTAAGCTATAAGTACCTCGGCTGGGGGGAAGTGGCCGTATTCCTGATCTGGGGTCCACTGATGGTCATGGGCGCGTACTACGTTCAGGCGGAAAAGTTGGCCCTTGCCCCCGTTCTAGTGTCAATTCCTCTGGGATTATTGGTCGCGCTGACTCTCCTGGCAAACAACATCAGGGACAGGGAGTACGACCGGGAAGCTGGCGTGACCACCGTTGCGAACCTCCTGGATAAGACTGACGCGATAGTCGTATACTTGCTGCTCGTAGTTGGAACGTATTCAATTCTCGGCTATCTCGTCCTGGATGGCGTATTGAGCCCCTGGGGGATTCTTGGCTTTCTTTCTTTCCCCCTGGCCTACCAGTTATTGAGGACGTTTGTTCAGGAAGTACCGGATGATGCCGATGCAAGAACGGCAAAGCTTGACTCTCTTTTCAGTGGCTTGCTGACGGTTTCGCTGATTTTTGAATTGGTTCTATAAAGTGGAATGAAAAAGTTAACTACGGTCGGCTATTCGTTTTTACTGGCTTTTGGCTTCTGGTTCGTATCCTTTTACCTGAACCCGTATAACTTCTGGCTGGAAATGTCCGGAGGGGTAGCTATACTGGCTGCTCTCTCCCTCTTGCTCTGGAATGAGTACGGCCAGCTAACGGACTGGAACCTCATGAGCCCGGTCAAAGGAATCGTCTCCGCCCTGGGGTTGTACGGCCTGTTCTGGGTTGGGAATTTAGTCGTTACGGCGGTGATCCCTTTTGCTGAAAGCGAAATATCGGCCGTTTACGGTAATACTGGTGCTGCTTCTTTGCCAGTGATAGGAGTTCTATTGTTTCTGGTAATTGGACCGGGGGAAGAGATTTTCTGGCGCGGTACGGTACAGAAGAGCCTGGAAGAGAAGTACGGAAGTTTGGTTGGAATAATCGCGGGCGCTTCTCTTTACGCTCTTGTCCACGTATGGGCACTTAATTTGACCTTGTTCCTGGCCGCGCTCGTATGTGGACTCGTCTGGGGCTGGCTTTACTCCCGAGAAGGGAAACTGGCTCCGGTAATTATTTCCCACTCGGTCTGGAGCGTTCTTATTTTTTTGATATTTCCTGTTTGAAAAGAAATCTAACTGAGGAGGAAAAATGACCCAACAAAAAGAAGAGACTAATAGCTTAACCAGACGCAGGT
>CAZNVA010000052.1:0-8737 GCA_964576335.1 uncultured Thermotogae bacterium
ATTCTGCCTCCGTTCCGGGGCGGGAAAACGAAGAACTCCAGCGTCAGTACATGCCCAGGCGGTACTGGAAGAACCTCGTCGAGATGGATTGAGCCAAGTCAATCTATAACTCTGCATCCTCTATCTGGATACGAAATCTAAAATATATGTGAACTCAGCGGGGAGAAAAAGCGATCTTCTTCTAAATGTGAAAGGTAGCTGAATAAATCGAACCAAAAACTTGATGGGACTAGAAAAGAGAAAAGGCCGCCCGCAAACAGGGGCGGCCTTTTTAGTTCTGTTTTATGGTGAGTTAGCTAGAAGTCTTGGTGATATCGGCAACACGGATGTCCATCGTGGAATCTACGAATATGTTCTCCACGTTCGGTTGATATACGACGTAAGCCTGCGCCAGGTTGGCCCAGAGCGGAATAAACGGTACGTCCGTTGCGCTCAATACCTGGACGGCCTCGTAAAGCGGAGCTCTCAGATTCCAGTCAGGCGTCGCCTTTGCAGAATTCATTAATTTCTTGTAGACATCGTAATTCGGGTGTTCGTTGAAGAACGTGCCCAGACCTTCAGGCGACCCGGTCGTCCACGGTTCGAGGAAGTTACTGGCTTCCAGATAGTCCGGGTACCAGCCAAGCAGGAACATGCCGAACCCTGCCTGCGACATCCTTTCCGTGTAGGCACCCCATTCAAGGCTCTTCGACTCTACTTCCAGGTTATCCAGTTCGTTCAGGCTACCCTGGAGCACTGCGGCCACGTCGGCTTCCGTGGTTCCGTAGTGTTTTGGGGTGAACCATAGCGTGGTTTCCAGCGGGTTTTCCTCCGTGTAACCGGCGGATTCGAGCAAGTTCTCGGCCATTTCCAGGTCCTGCTTCGGGAAAGTAGCCAGGCGTCCCTGCCAGCCTCGCGGTACCATGGTGTAAACTGGTTCTGCCAGGCCGCTGAATACCTGCTCGGCAATTTTGTTTCTGTTTACGGCGTAAGTAATCGCCTGCCGTACGAGCTCGTTCTTGTATACCTCGTTCGTGACGTTAAACAGCATGTACCTGATACTCGGACTGTTCGGCGTGTGCTGCGCCTTGAAGTCGGGGGATTCTTCCAGTTCCTTTATGTCGACGGGGTTCATCGTCCGGAACGCGACATCTATGTCGCCCGCTTCCAGAGCGGTCCTCAGACCGGTACTGTTAGAGTATTTCAGCTCAATCACGGTCTTCATTTCCGGGGCGCCGCCGTAGTAATTATCGTACGCTTCGTAGATCACTGACTGGTTCGGCTGGTACTTCTGGAGCTTATAGGGACCGACACCAACCAGTTCACCCTTGGCAAATTCGTCCGCCGGCGTACCGTTCTTGTTCCAGACGAGCGCCGGACCGACCTGACCCGTGACTCGTTTCAGGAAGGTTGCATTCGGCTCAACCAGGTGTATCTTTAGCGTGTAATCGTCGACAACTTCAATCGTGTCAATCGGATCCCCAATAAGGAAGACACCACCTTCCGGCCCGTCGAGCTTCATTGCGCGCTCAAAGGACCACTTAACGTCTTCGGCAGTTACCGGGTCGCCATTGGTAAACGTGGCGTCCTCACGGAGATGGAAAGTGTATTCCTGAGCATTGGGCCCGACTTCCCAGTCCTTGGCCAGAGCGGGTCCAACCTCGGTACTTTTGGGTTTGATCTTTAACAGGGAATCGCTCAAAAGCCTCATAACGTGCCAGCTATAGTGATCGTAGGAGTTGGCCGGAGATAACTGGGTGACTCTATCGGTCGTACCTATAACCAGCGTATCCGGTCCACCTGCTGCAAATCCGACAAGTGAGAAACCAACTGCAAGAGCGAGAACGAGACTAAATATTGTTAAACGCTTCATTTTATTACTTAAACCTCCTCGTAGGGATGTACAAAAAAAATGATCAAAATTACCGGTGCTTTACTTTATTATTTTCGTCTTACCACCTCCATTAGTTTGACTTCATTCAAATGCAATGGTAACACGACTTTACATTAATGATCAAGTTCGGGTTCATTCGCTTCAGGTTAAAAGTGCCGACAGAGAACTGTGGAAACTCTTTATACTTTTTGCTGCTTTCTTTTCGGGTTCAGTATATCGCTGATCCCTTCCCCGACCATGCCAAAGCCAAGCGAAAGGAAGACGATCATCAAACCGGGGAAAGTAACCAGCCACCAGTACCCGGCCTGAAGAAACTTTTGACCGTTCTGAATATCGAACCCCCAGTCGGGCGTCGGGGGCGGCAGGCCAAAGCCAAGGTAAGCCAGAGCAGCTTCGGTTAGAATGGCGTCCGCTATATTAAAGGAGGATACAGCCATGATGGCGTTGACCACGTTTGGGGCTATGTGTTTGAAAATGATCCTGATATTACCTGCGCCCATCGCCTCGACGGCCTCTATGAACGTCTCTTCCCGAATCGTCAACACTTCACTCCTGGTCACCCGAAAGTAAGTTGGGATGTATACCACGGATATGGCCAGGATCATCGTATCAATACCGGGTTGCAGCACCGCCACCAGAACTATTGCCAGTATTATCGAGGGAAAGGAATATAACGCATCCATGGTAAGCGATAGAACCCGGTCCAGCACGCCGCCAAAGAACCCGGCCACGAGCCCCAGAAGCGTACCGGCGCCCATTGACAGAGCAATCGATCCAAAAGCCACGGTAATCGGCGCCCTGGCTCCACTTATCACGCGGGAAAACAGATCCCTGCGAAGCTGGTCAGTTCCCATCGGATGCTGAAGCGAAGGAGGTGCCAGTCGCGGCGCCGACCGATAATCAACCGGGTCGTAGGGCGTAATCCAGGGGGCCAGCACCGTTATCAGGATGTAAATTACCACCACGGTCAGACCGACGGCAAGCAGTTTCTCCCTTCCCAGGGTCTTACGCAGTTTACTAAATAAACCGGAAAACATGTTTCCAAATATCATGTTAGTACTTCACCCTTGGATCCAGTTGAGCGTATACGATATCAACAATCAAGTTAATCGACGTAATAAATATGGCAATCATGACAATTGCTCCCTGGATTGAAGGGAAATCCCGAGCATTAACGCTTGTAATCAGGAACCTTGCCACCCCGGGCCAGGCATAGATGGTTTCCGTCAGTACTGCCCCACCAATCAGGATTGCGAACTGTAACCCAAACACCGTCAAAATTGGAATTAAGGCGTTGCGCAGAGCGTGTTTGTAAATGACGACCCTTTCCTTCAGACCCTTTGAGCGGGCCGTTTTCACGTAATCTTCGTCCAGAATTTCGAGCATATTAGCCCTGGTCATCCGGCCGAGCAATCCGGCCTGAATGATGCCAAGCGTTAAAGCAGGCAGGATCAAATGTTTTATGGCTTCGACGAACAGACCAAAATCTCCTTTGATCAGCGCATCAAGAGTATAGAACCTGGTTATCGGGTCGAAAGTTGCCATGCTAAGCGCCTCGAGTCTGTTACCAACCGGCAGCCAGCCCAGGTAGACCGCAAATATGATCTGAAACATCAAGCCCATCCAGAACAGCGGTACGGCAAAGGCACCGATGTGAAACAACCTCAGGCCGTGGTCGATGTAGGTATCGCTCCTAACTGCTGCCCAGGCCCCAGTGGACACCCCGAGAAGCAGGGCAATAGCCATTCCGTAAAACGCGAGCTCCAGCGTAGCCGGAATTCTGATTAAGAGCTCGTGCAGCACCGGCTGGTCCGTTCTAAAGGACGTGCCAAAATCACCCCTGATCAACCCCCAGATGTACTCGATAAATTGCTGGTGCAGGGGATCATCAAGACCCATCTCCTTGCGAACCTCGGCAATGTATTCCGCGGAAACGTTTCTGCCACCGAGCATCGCTCTTGCTGGGTCGCCGGGAATAACCCTGAGTATCAGGAATACCACCACGATCAGGATGAGCAGCATCGGAATCGTCGCCGCAACTCGTTGCACGATATACTGCCAGAGACTATCCACTATTACCCCCGAAGAAACTTAGGTCTGTATACGGTTTTCGGCAAAGCTGAACTAACGTGATTGGAAAAGATTATAGTTGGACTCCCAGGTTTTTGCAAGATTTAAACCCGTTTTTTGGAATTCTTAAAGCCTGCAGGGGCTAACTTTCAACAAAGCAAATCAAACCAGCAAAAACGCCCTCCTGGAGATCTACGGGTACCGGACCGGTCACTCGGTTTACTCCTCCTTTAAATATGCCTGGATGAAGGGGTCGATCTCTCCGTCCAGAACGGAATCCGTATCTCCGACCTCAACCTGGGTCCGATGGTCCTTTATTTTCTGGTAAGGGTGCAGTACGTAGGAGCGAATCTGGCTACCCCATTCGATCTCCTTTAGCTCGCCCTGAATTTCTTCTATCTTTTCTGCCCGTTTCTCCATCTTCAGCTGGAACAGTCTGGAACGCAGGATGTTCATGGCAGTTTCCTTGTTTTTGTGCTGGCTCCGCTCATTCTGGCAGGTCGCCACCACACCGGAAGGCTCGTGCGTAATTCTTACCGCGGAGTCGGTCACGTTGACGTGCTGACCTCCCGCACCGCTGGCTCGAAAAGTATCTATCCTGAGATCGTTTTCGTCCAGTTCTACCTCGACGTCGTCCTCGAACTTCGGCGTCACGTTGACGGAGGCAAAGGAAGTGTGTCTGCGGCCGGCGGAATCAAAAGGAGAAATCCTGACCAGTCTGTGAACGCCGGCTTCCCCTTTCAGGTAACCGTAAGCCCATTCCCCTTCCACCTCGAGCGTCGCACTTTTCACTCCAGCTTCTTCCCCTTCGCTAACACCAAGTGACTGATAGCTAAAACCCTTGCGTTCCAGCCAGCGACTGTACATGCGCAGAAGCATCTCGGCCCAGTCCTGAGCGTCAGTTCCCCCGGCCCCCGCGTTGATTCCAACGTAACAGTTCTTATCGTCGAATTCCCCGTCCATGAATAGTTCCAGCTGGAAGGAATTCATTCTATCCGCCAGTTCGTCAATCCGCTCTTCCAGGTCCTCCAGTTCGGAATCGTTCCCTTCTTCCTCGGCGAGCTCGTAGAGTACCTCTATATCGTCGAGCTCTTCTCCCATGCCCCGGTATGTTTTCAACCGCTCCTCCTTCCGGTTTGCGAGCTTGGACTTTTTCTTGGCCATTTCCGTATGATCCCAGAAATCGGGTTCGTTCATCTCTTCTCTTAGCTCTTCTAACTCCGATTCAAGCTCCTCCGGGTCAAAGGTAATCACCTATCTCTTCCAGTTGATCTCTAAGTTGAGCAATTTTTTCCATCATCATCACACTCCGTAAAATACTATAGTTAGAGGTATTTCTTAACAACCGGCAGGGATCCAGAACCGGAAGGCTGTCATGATCATAACGCAGTAAGATCATTATTTCTTTACTGACAGGAGCCGGGCCCGTTTGACCCAGGACTTATTATTTCTATTATTTATTAAAAACTTATTTAAGTAGTTGGGAAATGGGTTAGGTCCAACATCCAAGGTTCGATGACAAAAGAGCTCTCCGACTGCAAGATCTCATGAAAAGGCGACCGATGGTCGCGATCTTTCTTGGCCTAGCTGCCGGGGTTATCCTCGCCACCTCCCTCGGACTACAATCCGTCCCCGGGTGGTCTCTGGGCGGACTGGCCGCTTCGGCAGCCTTGACCCTGGTGGTCGATCAACTTGAATTAAGCCTCAAATCCGAAGCGGTTCTGGTTGCCGCGGTATTCTTTGGAGTAATATTATACGGCTCCACTTATTTTGACTCCGCCTCAATTCAGGCAGAAACGGAAACGATCAATCAACTTGAGGGCCGCGTTACCAGCTACCCTAAAGAATCCGGCAGCGGTCTGGAGTTCACGATTGAACCCGAAGGCTACCCAGGCAAGGTCAAAGTATTCCTGACTGGTTCGGCCGGTAAAGCCGTCGATTACGGCGACACTGTCACGGTTTCGGGCAACTTTCAGCGGCCGGGAAGATTCCAGGGTTTCAATTACCGTGAATACCTGCGGAAAAAAGGTATATGGCTCGTAACCTACCGGGCCAGGCTAAAATCATCCGAAAGCGGGAGCGCCAATTCCCTACTGGAGCTTGGCTGGAGCCTCAGGGAAGCTCTTAAGGGCAGGGTTAAACGGTTTTTACCCCGAAAAGGCGAGTTCCTGATAGCGTTACTCTTCGGGAATAGAGCGATTCTGGGGGATAAAGTAACCGGCGCCTTCACGGGATCCGGCCTGGCTCATTTACTGGCTGCTTCCGGACTCCACCTCGGTATTCTCGTCGGCGTGGTCTGGTGGGTGTTAACCCGGCTCGGCCTTGATCGGGGGAAGATTTACCTGCTCAGCCTGCCCGGACTTTTTCTCTACCTGTTAATAGTCGGGTTCAAGCTTCCGTTGCTCAGAGCATCGTTAATTTACCTCTTCGGTGGAGCTCACTTTTACCTGGAGAGGCAGGGTCTGATCCTGAGCAGCTGGTACGACCGCTACCAGGCCCTGGCCACTGCCGCCCTCCTCCTGCTGCTGCTGGAGCCCGAAGCGATAAGTACGGCGGGCTTTCAGCTGAGCTTCGGAGCGACTTTCGCCATTGCCCTCTTTATCGAACCGATCCAGAACGCTTTGGACATGAAACCGAATTACCTCAAAGGGGTTCTTGCTGCTTCTATAGCCGCCCAGCTCGGAGTTGGGCCAGTTCTGGCGGTACACTTTGGCCAGATTCACCCCTGGGCGCCCGTAGCAAACTTGTTTGCAATTCCCGCAGTAACCCTGACGCTTTATCTCGGCTTGTTTACCATGGCTCTCGGTGGACTGGAGTTCATCGGTTTCGCGAGTACAAAGCTGACTGCTCTGCTGATATCCCTGACGGAATCGGTGGTTCGGGGACTCGCCAGGCTACCACTGGCAGCCATAGACGTATCGACGGTCACTCCCCTGGCTCTGACTTCTTACTTTATCTTATTGTTCTGGCTCAGAAAACAACTCGTTGGAACCGCTCCTGCGGGTTTTCACTTATCCGGTTAGTAATTAGGCAGTCAAGTGCAGAATTTCTACGATAGTTACAGGTAGGGGAAAGACGGGGCCGGAGGAGAGAAAACGGTCTCACACGTCGTCCTTTTCCTCCACGTCTATATAGGTCTTCTGCTTGGCACTCCATTCCTTTTCAAACCAGCTTCTGCCGTAGCCGATCAACTTCCTTCTGAACCATGGAACGAGACCGACGAGGCCGATGATGTCAGTCAGTATACCGGGAGTGAGCAGAAACGCACCCGAAACCAGTAAAACGATCCCGTCAATCAGCTCTTCGGCGGGCAGTTGTCCCTTTTTGAACTTCCTCCGGGTTCGTCTCAGCACGGAAAGCCCTTCCTTTCTTGCCAGCATGGCACCTACGACGCCCGTACCCACGACTAAAAGGGCGGTCGGTATGACGCCAATGGCTGTGCCAACTTTGACAAGAAGGTATATTTCTGCTAAAGGCAGGGCGGTAAACAGGAGAATTAACTTAAATGACATGGTTGCGTCACCCCTGGGCGCGACTCCCTTTTGTGAAGCCCTAATTTCTGCCGCGTTTAATCGTCCGAAGTTCAGCCCTTATCTTCTCCAGGGCCTTCCTGCGATGGCTTATTTCGTTCTTCCTCTCCTCCCCCAGTTCGGCCAGGGTTTTATCAAACCCCTCGGGGACGAAGACCGGATCGTATCCGAAACCCGAGTTCCCTCGACGGCTTAAGGCAATTTCCCCTTCGAGTATCCCCCGAGCCACGTACCTTTCCCTGGCGGAGATATAGAGAGTCGCCACAGTTACGAACCTGGCTCCTCTCCCGGAGACACCTTCCAGTTCATCCATGAGACGCGAGACGTTCTCCTCGTCGGTCGCTTCCGGTCCAGCATACCTGGCAGAACGGTAACCCGGCGCCCCATCAAGTGCGTATACTTCCAGACCGGAGTCGTCGCTCAAAACCGGTAAGCCGGTTTCCTCGCTTATAGTTTTCGCCTTCTGCAAGGAGTTTTCGGCGTAACTATCTCCAGTTTCCTCTACGTCCGAGAACTCATGTTCCCGAAAGGAAAGCAGTTCCAGATCTTCTTCCGGAAAAGAGAGAATTTCCCTGGCTTCCTCGACCTTGCCCGAATTCTTTGTCCCGAGCAGCAGACGGAACTTACTCACTTTCCATGGACGCCAACCCGGCCAGTTCCAGCTCGTCGGCGTAGTGGCAGTGGACGTAGTGGTCGTCCTCGACTTCGCGAAATTCCGGCTCCTTTTCGCTGCAGGAGGGTTCGCTGTACGGACACCTCGGGTGGAAGTAACAGCCGGAAGGCGGGTCGACCGGTGAAGGTACGTCCCCTTCCAGGACTATCCGCTCCGACTCGAAGTCCGGGTTTGCTACCGGTACCGCGGACATCAGGGCTTCCGTGTACGGGTGTTTCGGGTCGGAAAAGAGCTTCTCCACCGAACTGAGCTCGACTATCTGGCCGAGGTACATTACCGCAACACGGTCGCTGATGTGCTTGATCACGGACAAATCGTGGGCGATGAAGAGGTAAGTCAGGCCAAACTCGTCCTGGAGGTCATCCAGGCGGTTTAGCACCTGGGCCTGAATGGATACGTCCAGGGCGGAGACGGGCTCGTCCGCGATGATCAGCTGGGGGTCCAGGGCCAGGGCACGGGCGACGCCGATCCTCTGTCTCTGGCCACCGCTGAACTCGTGCGGGTAGCGTTTCATGTGGTTTTCGGTCAGGCCGACGGCCCGCAGTAGTTCCTTTACCCGGTCGTTCCTTTCCTTCTTGGAGCCGATGCCGT
>CAZNVA010000053.1:0-5082 GCA_964576335.1 uncultured Thermotogae bacterium
CACCGTGTTCCGGAAGGCTAACGGTATTCAAATAAATTCACCTTCCGAGTACTCCTCCAGCTTGTCCGCCATTTCTACCCTGCCAAACCTCCTGTATGCCAGGGACTCGTAGGCGAGGTCCAGCACGGGAATCTCCATGTCATCCAATTCAACAATTTTCTTATGGGCGTCAATATCTATTGGCTCCTCCCACTTCCCATCATAGAACTTCTGTACGGCGCCCATCAGCTCAACAAGAACGCCATGAATCATTAAAGCACCAAAGTGAGATCTTATCCTGTCGGTTGATGAAAACTCTACTTCTTTTATAACCCGGTCCTGGAAGAGCTCGGCTATCTTGTAGGCGCCTGCTTCGTCCGTTTGAATGTCAATGTCGTTAGGAGTAACCGGAACGCCCTGGATACAGAAGGAAACGCTTCCCGTTACCACCCAGTTTACCTCGCGTCCCTGAATTTCACCGTATAACTTCCTCAGGGCATTTAAATGTTCGTCTGGAATCATTTTTACCCAACCTTCCTTCTGTTTCCACCGGTGTTTCTTCCGGATCTATTTTACCTTCATTGACCCTGCAATTAAACTTCGACAAATTGAGACCAACTCGGGTATTATCCGTCATACAGGAAATTTGAACTCGCCCGGTCGGGGCCAGTGAGATGATAAATTTAACGTAACGGGAACGGACTCTCAACCCCGATCCTTTCCCCGTTTGACTCTCCGTGCTGGAGGAGTGCGAAAACGGGCCAAAATTGATAAAATTTCTATTGGTACGGATAAACTTTTGAGCTACGTAAAATACGGTATCAAAACCACGATCTCTAATAAAACAAACCAGATAAGAGGAGGATTATGTCTTTACTCAATTACAACTACTCTTCCAGAGTGCTCGAGATGGACACGCAGATAAACATGATTCTACCCGAACCCCGACCGCGACCCGAGGGAAGCGACGAAAGGATAGAGAGAAAATTACCTTCGGACGGCTTCCCGACGCTATACCTTCTTCATGGATTGACGGAAGACTTTACCGCCTGGATTAGAAAGAGTTCGATAGAAAGGTACGCCTCGGCCAGAAACCTCGCAGTTGTAATGCCGGACGCCGATGCGAGCTTTTATACGGATATGGCATGCGGTAAGGATTACTTCAAGTTCCTCAACGGCGAACTTCTGGATGTCGCAAGGCAGTACTTTCCCCTGTCAAAAAGAAGAGAGGACAACTTCGTTGCCGGACTCTCGATGGGAGGATACGGGGCATTCAAATGGGCACTGCGGGAGCCGGAGAAATTTGCCGCCGCAGCCAGTCTATCCGGTTCACTCGACATCGCGCGGGTGGTTGAAAGTGTGGAGGAGCCAGAAGAGAGGGAAAAGCTGGAGTGGGTTTTCGGGGACCTGGAAAGCCTCAAGGGAAGCAAGGACGACCCAGTTCACCTGGCGCGAGAACTCGCCAATTCGGAGGGGCCGCGACCGAAGCTATTCCAGTGCTGCGGTAAGGACGATTTTCTCTATGAGCCGAACGTAACTTTTAAAAGAACAGTGGACGAGCTCCCGCTTGATTTGAGGTACAGTGAGGAAGAGGGCACGGGCCACGAATGGGATTACTGGGATCGAATGATCCAGCAGGTCATTGAATGGCTACCGTTAAACCAATAGGGTTTCACGCTCGGTTAATTTATTACCTCCCGGGCCGGATAAATTCCTTGAAATGAATTGAATTAAGAGGATAAAGGCAATATCTTTTAAGGGTATTGAGATTGAAATCACGAAAAGAACCTAATTCCAAGATTTGAACGGTGCTTCTCGGTACTTTCCAGCGTTACCTGGCACCTGTGGAGAGTAATTTGCAGCGAACCGGGAAAAAAGGAGGTTTTTAATGAGGCCATCCCGGCGGGGATTGGTTATCTTACTGGCTACGATCGCCATTCTTGTGTTAACCCTTCCCGCGACCGAAGCAGCTGAAGGAAAAGTGGTAATGTACTTTTTCTGGTCGGAGGGTTGTCCTTACTGCGCCAGGGAAAAACCTTTTCTGGACAAACTGGAAGAAAAGTACCCGCCGCTGGTGGTCGTCAGCAAGGAAATATCAAGCAGCAGCGAGAACGTCCGTTTACTGCAGAAGATGGGAGAGGAGTACGGGAGAAACGTCCGTGGTGTGCCCGCAACCTTCCTTGATGACAGCGTCTGGGTGGGTTACAAGGACGAAGTCGCCGCGGAAATAGAAGAAGCGGTACAGCGGTGCATAGTCGGTTCCTGCGTCGACCCAATGGTCAAACTCAGGGGAGAATCCGAGGTACAGGAGAAGGCAGCAGAAAACCCCGATCAGACCCTCGACGTACCCTTTTTTGGCACCGTAAACCTGAACTCCATGTCTTCTTACCTCTCGACGGCCCTGATCGCCTTTGTCGATGGCTTTAACCCCTGCTCCCTCTGGGTTCTAACCTTCCTGCTCGGTCTGTTAATTTACACGAAGTCCCGAAAAAAAATCGTGATAGTCGGGTTAACTTTCCTCCTCATAACTGCCGGCACGTACGGTCTCTTTATTCTGGGGCTATTTAGCGCCTTCCAGTACATAGGCCAGATAATCTGGATCCGGGCGCTCGTCGCCGTGATCGCTTTCTCCTTCGGCCTGGTAAACGTCAAGGACTACTTCTGGTTCCAGGAGGGAATATCCTTCAGCATACCGGACTGGGTAAAACCAAAAATAGCGGAGAAATTCAGAAATTTAACCCAGAAAAGTCACTCTTTGCCCGCACTCGTCGGTGCTACCGTTCTAATGGCTCTGGGGGTGACGCTGGCCGAACTGCCCTGCACGGCGGGTTTTCCCGTAGTGTGGACGGGCATTCTCAATACGCAGGGCGTATCCGGCTCCACTTTTGCCATTCTCTTCGTTCTCTACATGACCATCTACCTGCTGGACGAACTCTTCGTGTTTGGAACGGTGAGTATCACGCTGCAATCGAGCCGGATCAAGGAGGAACACGGCAGGTTGCTCAAACTCGTCGGAGGTACCCTGATGCTGACGCTTGGTGTCAGTTTCCTCTTTGCCCCGGAGCTCATGAACGGACTTCTCGGCTCCCTGGTAGTCTTTGGAGCAGCTATCCTCGCTTCGGCCCTGCTTGCCCTGCTGCGAAAGGTCTCCCGTCCGGCCTTCAAATCCGAGAGCTAATGAGCAAAATTATTTAGCTACATCTGAGCCCGGGGCTTTTTAGCCTTCAAAACGTGGTTTTTCCTATTCGTACGACCCCGGACGAAAGGCGGGGATTAACTTAAGGCAAGAAATCGGAGCTGGCTCGGGGGAGCGGTCAACCCAGCGCAACGTCCAGGCTCATCATTATGGTAAAACCAACCATAGCACCCATCGTAGCGAGGTCGGCATTGCCTTCGAGCTGGGCCTCCGGAACGAGTTCTTCTATAACCACGTATATCATCGCACCGGCCGCAAACGCCAGGGCGTAAGGCAACATTGGCCTAACGATTATAACTGCCAGAGCCCCCAGCAGACCCGAAATCGGCTCGACGAAACCCGAAAGCTGACCGTACCAGAAACTTCTGACCCGACTGAAACCTTCCCTGCGCAGCGGAACCGAGACAGACGTCCCCTCGGGGAAATTCTGAATCCCGATACCGAGTGCCAGAGCTACAGCTCCACCGAGTGAAGCGGATGGCAAATCAGCCGCTAGAGCGCCAAAGGCAACCCCTACTGCCAGTCCTTCCGGAATGTTATGTATGGTTATGGCTAGAATCAGCAGGATGCTTCTGTGCAGGCTCGTCTTAACACCCTCCGCCTCTTCGTCGGGAAATCCGATATGCAGATGGGGGATAAAGTTGTCCATAACTCTAAGAAATACACCACCAACCAAGAACCCGACCGCCGCAGGGATCCAGGCCGGGAGGAAGAAATCGGCAGCCATTTCGATAGCGGGCGCCAGCAGGGACCAGTAGCTGGCAGCAATCATCACTCCGGCCGCAAAGCCCAGCATGAAGTCCAGAACTTTTTGATTAACTCCCCGGAAGAAAATCACGATACCGGATCCGGCGGCTGTCATTAACCAGGTAAACCCGGTGCCTATCAGGGCCTGCTGTATGGGGGTAAGAGATTTAAACCAGGTTATCATATCTTTTCCTCCCGGTCATCGGTGTTTTTTCAATCTTTAGTGCTTCCTTTATCCGTCATGTATCAATCGTTCTCGAAATCAAATCACTTACGACAATGAAATCAGTTAGATAATTATTGAATTGTAAACCGGCTAATTCAACTGGGCTCGTTCATCTCGGCTTCGAGAGTGTTAACTACTTTCTCGTAAACCTCACCGCCGACCCCAATTACGCCTCTGTCCATTCTCTTCCCTTCCAGATCGTATTCCAGCTTACCGCCGTAAACGTCAAAAGCCCTGCCGCCAGCTTCCTCGAGTATCACGTGTGGGGCACAGCAGTCCCAGATTCCCAGTTTGTAGGTGGTATAATAAGCGAGGTCCGACTTTCCTTCGGCAATCGAACAGAACTTTATGCCGAGACTGCCCATCCGGGTGACTTCGCTAATCCCAAGCTCCCGGGCAACCTGCTTGTCCGTCTCGCTAAAGTGGTTCCTGCTGGCGATTAACTCGTAATTCTCGAGCTTCTCTTTCCCTGCAACGGAAATTTCTGTTTTTGTACCGTCTTCCAGTAAATAAGCACCTTTTCCTTTTACGGCGTACCAGAGTTTCTCCTGGGCCGGGGCAAAAACAACCCCGAATTGTGGCTGACCTTCGACTAGCAAACCGACCATTATGGAAAATTCTCCGGTTTTATCGATAAAGTCCTGAGTACCGTCGAGCGGATCGACGATCCAGTACAAATCGTCCTCCTCGCCTTCCACCAAACCCGTCTCCTCCGCAACTATGCCGTAACCGGTATCCTTTAAGCCGTCTATTAGTATCTCCTCGGAAGCTAGATCGGCCTCCGTTACGGGACTATCATCTTGCTTTTCTTCAATAGAGTAGTCCTCCCTGTAAAACTGCAGGGCCTCCCGTCCGGCTTCTCTAACGAGATCTATGACTCTATCTCTGTATTTATCCGGTTTTACCAACAGTTAACTCCTCCTTGTTAATTTAA